>JAYVHZ010000403.1:0-3442 GCA_043770645.1 Undibacterium sp.
CGCTGGTTAAAAGATCAAGGACCACCAGACCCGGTAGAGGCATAGAATACAATCATGGAGTCATGACCCAGGAAAGTAAGATGTACCAGTCGCAGCTGACTGAGACCGCGTATACAGACACCTGTGGTAGAGCGAAGATAACATGCGACAATCCTTGGGAGTCAATCGCCCCAGGTAAGGGAGAGAGCGGAGCCGTACGGTCGACGAGCCACGCAAACGCCTCACCCGAGCCACAGGTCAAGCCGAAAGTGACAGCTTCACCCAAACCGAGCGATACGCGCACTAGGCCAGTGCCAATCGTACCGGCAAAGGTAAAAGCGAAAGGTACCTACCCCAAAATAGATGAGGCTTGCGAGGACAACAGGCAGCAAACGCCGCTGGCGAGGATTCCGGTTCGACTCCGGGAAACTATTTGTGTACCTGCACGTTCAGAGGTCTTATGCATCGGTAAACAGCGACGTTCACTATTTGATAGTAATGCGATTAAAACTTCACGGCATATTTTACTTGAGTCCGCAGACATCCCCATCCAGGGCATTTGCGGGGCGCGAATTTTAACAAATGAACGCGAAGATCTCGAGGTACAAATTCGCCTGGCCAATATTACGACACAGCCTATTACTTTACAGGCAAAAATGATCGTAGGCTTCGTGGAACAAGTTGATTTACCAGAGGACCAAAATAAAGCTACCAAGTCACACGCTGCGATATGTGCCATCATTGATAGGCAAAATCAAAAGCATGATTCCGCACCAACTTCATTGACAGGTCAAGAACGTTTTGATAAATTAGCAGAGATATTGCAACTGAATCACCTCTCAACAGAGCAACGAGCTGAGATTTGGCCGTTGATAAAAGATTACGCTCATGTCTTCTATTTAGAAAACGATAAATTAGGTCATTACCCGCATGTGAAACATAGGATTTTGGTACCGCCGGGAACACCCCCAATTAGGCAAAGAATGTACCGACTACCTCACAGCCAGACACAAACGGTAAAAGATGAGATAAGCAAACTATTAGCGCAAGGGGTTATTCGGGAATCGACGAGCAGTTGGTCCAGCCCTTTATTACTAGTTTCAAAACGCGTAGCCGAGGGCGCAAAGCCCGAGGTGCGAATGTGCATTGATTTCAGGTTATTAAACCAACTCGTACCTTTGGATAAATTTCCTTTACCGCATATACAGGATATATTCGATTCCATCGGAACCAGTTCAATTTTCAGTGTTTTAGATATCAAAGCAGCGTATCACCAGATTGACTTGCATGAGGAGGACAAACAATTCACGGCGTTCACATCAAGGGACGGACTATACGAATTTAACCAACTTGTGTTCGGACTGTCAAATGCCGTGCCCACATGGTCACGTGTTATACAGGCCGTTCTAACAGGATTACCTCACCTAACGGCACAAGCATATCTTGACGATTTACTAATTTTTGCAAACACACTACCCGAGCACATGATTAAACTTAGAGCGGTCTTAGAAAGGCTCGAAGCAGCCAATTTGAAACTAAATCCGGGGAAATGCAGTTTTCTCAAACCGGAAGTGGAATATCTGGGCCATGTAATTGGAAATGGAGTCCTTAAAACACATCCCAGGAACACAAATGCAATCAAACACTTTCCGCGTCCAACCACGGTAAAAACACTTAAATCTTGGATGGGCCTCGCGGTCTATTACAAGAAATTTTTGGATCACTTTAGCGATACAGTCAAACCGTTAAACAAACTTTTATGCAAAGGCGAACCATTCGTATGGACAGACGAGCAGGAGATAGCATTTAATACACTCAAAAGACAATTAACTTCAGACCCAGTACTAATTTTTCCACGTTTAGATCAAAGATTTTATCTTAAAGTAGACACATCGGAGGTAGCCACAGGCAGTATTCTAGCACAACTAGTGGGGGACCAGCTATTACCCGTAAGCTATGCCTCGCGGCAGTTGCAACCCAGAGAAACTAGATACCATGCAAGTGAGAGAGAGTTGTTAGGAATTGTTTACGCGATGAAGTATCATCATTGTTACCTGCTTGGGAGAGAATTTACATTGATTTCAGATAGTACTTGTGCCTTGCAATGGCTAAAAAGCGTGAAAAACCCCACAAGCCGTCAATTCAGATGGGTGCTAGCATTAAGCGATTACAAATATACAGTGCAGCACTTCAGGGGGACCGCAATACCAGACGTCGATTGTCTTAGTAGAACGCCGGCACCTGGAGCAATTGAGCCAGAAGTACCGAGCGGAGGTGCCGAGTTTCAGTCACCGACTCCAAGAGCAGTCACACGTGGAAGTGCCAAGTTGGAGCCACACTCTAGCAAGGTACCAGCGCTCAGCGCACAGATAAAAACGATCACAAGCCAAGGGGCTGAGTTCGAACCTGTGTGGGATGATCAGCAAATTAAAGAATCACAGGGCCAAGACAAAGATTTGAAACCCATTATTGACCGATTATTGCAAGACAACTTAGGCGACCCGGAATACACGCTCGACGCTCGAGGAATTTTATTCAAACTTAACTCGAAAAGACACGCCGAAAATAGGATGGTTTGCCCAAAGGCGATGACGCAGAAAGTTCTGTCGAGCTATCATGATTTACCATACGCAGCAGCTCACGCTGGCCTGCATAGGACTTATACAATGATTTCAAAAAGATTCTTTTGGATCAACATGTATGTCGAATGTTCTAATTATGTGAAGCACTGTTTTATTTGTCAGAAAAGCCGCCGGATTACAAAGCAAGACCGAGCACCGTTAACCATATGGGAGAATGCACCCTCAGAAACGTTTAGTGTGATTTCAATCGATCTCGTTGGACCAATGTTAAAAACAAACGCAGGTAATAAATACCTGTTGACTATCATTTGCGTATTTTCCAAATTTGTTACAATTGTTCCCCTAAAAGAAACTAGTACGAAAACAATAGCTCAAGCGCTACTGGACCACTGGATATTTCAATATGGTGCGCCTAAGGTAATCGTGAGCGACAGGGGCACACAATTTCTATCTAAGTTATTTGCTCGTCTTTCTAGTTCCCTTAAAATAAAACGTATGGCAACAACTAGCTACCACGCGGCCGGGAATCCGATAGAACGTCATCACGGGACGATTAGTTCGATTGTTAAAAAGTATGTACAAGATGGCGCTCAATGGGACGATATGATGATTATGACACAATTCACGATGCGTAGTGCAGTCAGTCGATCTACCGGCATGTCCCCGAACTTCATAGTTTACGGCAAGGACCTAGTGATACCATTCGAAGCAGACATTCACTTTCATGAGACTAGCGCTCCACAGGATACCCACGAGTACATAGCCGAGCTTAAAGATAAATTAGCGAATATCCACAGCACAGCGCATGCCAATATTAGAACCGCAGCAGAGAAAACCCAGGAATATTATAACAAGAAAAGCAAACCCGTCACGATCAAGGA
>JAYVHZ010000404.1:0-10947 GCA_043770645.1 Undibacterium sp.
CAAGGTTTGGAAATCGATGAATTCTCACGTGAACGCATCAACGTCACTCTCAAAGAATTGCAAGACGAGCGTGATGGCGTGAAACACTTGGTTGGCTAATAGACCTAAAAACTGGGCTTGTCCATCACGGCAAGCCCTTTAATTTTTGCACATTTTTTGATTTAAATTTAAGCAATAAATTTTGCCATCCGATTTATCGTACGACGATTTACTACAAGATCTACCAATGACATCAGCGCCGATGCATCCATCACAGGCATTATTTCAAGATCATGCAACGCCGATTCTCTTACCAGTGTGTGATCACTATGCAGGTTCAGAAAAATTGATGCTCAAATCCTTGGGTCTACAAAATGAGCTCGGGCCAGTATTTGACATTACATTTGACTGTGAAGACGGCGCGGCAGTTGGCAATGAATTAGCGCATATACAAATGTTGACGCAGATCATTGCGTCCGACAGCAATCAATTTAATCGTATCGGGGTGCGCGTTCATCATCTCGACCACCCAGCATTTCAGCAAGATCTACAACAACTTTTAAGCTGCAGTGAAGTTTGTGAAAAACTGGCTTATATTGTACTGCCTAAAGTGAATTCGATAGATGAAGTCAACACAGCCATCGATGCCATTAATCAGTTATCGCAAATCCATACTCGCAAAACTATTCCACTACATCTGCTAATTGAAACGCAGAACGCGCTGGCAAATGTACAGGCATTGGTGGCAACTCCTCAAGTTGAATGTCTGTCGTTCGGCATTATGGATTTCGTATCGTCGCATTGGGGCGCAATTCCAGCAAGTGCGATGCGCTCTCCTGCCCAGTTCACGCATCCACTAGTGATGCGCGCTAAACTGGAAATTGCTGCCGCTTGTCATTTGCATGGCAAAGTACCGTCACACAATGTCACCACCGATTTTAAAGACCCATCAGTAACGCTCAGCGATGCGACCAGAGCGGGTCAGGAATTTGGATACACTAGGATGTGGAGCATACATCCTAGTCAGATCAAACCAATTGTTAAGGCGATGGCACCGCGCAGTGCCGAAATTAATGAAGCAGTTGCGATTTTGAGCACAGCACAAGAAAACCAATGGGGACCGATAGAATTACACGGTCGCCTACATGACAGAGCGAGTTATCGCTATTATTGGACAGTCTTAAAGAAAGCAAGTATGAGTGGCGTCAATCTGCCTGAAGGTGCACAATACTTGGTCTAAGCAATCAGTTAGCCGGAACACAAATCGCAATTTTTGAAATACTGAAGGGGCATCATGAAAACATCACCATTATTACAGCAGACATTGGCCAAATTACTCATCACCTTGTGTGCTTCTGGCTTATCGTTATCTGCGGTCGCCGCCGATGCCACAACTAGCCCAAGTCCAGTAAAAAAACAAGTCAAAGCAAAGCCGACAAAAATTGCTAAAGCCGATAGCAAAAAATCTGAAATCGATACGACTGAGCCAGAACCAAATATCGAGCAGAGTTCAGACACCGAATACAAATGCGAGCTTGGAAACTCATTAGTGATGTATGCGCATCCAGAAGATAACCAAAGTTTAGCCATGCGCTGGAGAAATCGTCTGTACAAATTAACTCGCGTGGAAACTTCAACTGGCGCACATCGCTTTGAAAACCAAAAAATCGGTCTGGTATGGATCAACATTCCATCCAAGGGCATGTTGCTCGACTCACGCCGCGGCCAACAATTAGCGAATGAATGCAGAAGTACCAAAATCGCAAGCTTAGAAACAAGCGACACACAAATTAAGTAAGACTCAAACAAATTGATCTAATCGTTTCAATCTTTAAATCCGTATCACCTCACTTCATTGTTCATCATCGAATATAAGGAACAGCCATGAGCCAAGCAAACTATCAAGACGCGTTTAAAACGCTGAAAGATTTCAAAATCACAGACACTAAGAAAGGTAAATTCTTTTCTTTGCCTGCACTGGAAAAAAATCTAGGCATCAAAGTATCACGCTTACCGATTTCCATCCGTATCGTGTTGGAATCCGTTTTGCGTAACTGCGACGGCAAAAAAGTGACTGAAGAACACGTCAAGCAATTGGCAAACTGGGGTGCAACTGCGGCGCGTACGGATGAAATTCCATTCGTTGTTTCTCGCGTGGTATTGCAAGATTTTACTGGCGTCCCTTTACTGGCTGACTTGGCTGCAATGCGCAACGTCGCAGCAAAACAAGGCAAAAATCCGAAGAACATTGAACCATTGGTCCCAGTTGATTTGGTCGTCGATCACTCCGTGCAAATCGATCATTTCCGTGAAAAGAAAGCACTTGATTTGAACATGAAACTGGAATTTCAACGCAATAACGAGCGTTACCAGTTTATGAAATGGGGCATGCAAGCCTTTGATACGTTCGGCGTGGTTCCTCCAGGTTTTGGTATCGTGCATCAAGTCAATCTTGAGTACTTGGCACGTGGCGTACACAAAGCATCTGATGCAAAGAAAAATGATGTTTACTACCCAGACACTTTGGTAGGTACAGACTCCCACACAACCATGATCAACGGTATCGGTGTAGTTGGTTGGGGTGTTGGTGGTATCGAAGCCGAAGCAGGTATGCTCGGTCAACCAGTTTACTTCCTGACACCAGACGTTGTTGGTGTGAATTTGACTGGTGCATTGCGTGAAGGTTGTACCGCAACGGATCTGGTTTTGACGATTACAGAAATGCTACGTAAAGCCAAAGTTGTTGGTAAGTTTGTTGAATTCTTCGGCGAAGGCACACGCACTTTGTCTCTGACAGACCGCGCAACGATCGCTAACATGGCACCAGAATACGGCGCGACCATGGGCTTCTTCCCTGTTGATGAAGCAACGATTGATTACTTCAAAGGCACTGGCCGTACTAAAGCAGAAATCGACGCATTCGAAGGCTATTTCAAAGCACAAAAAATGTTCGGTGTCCCGAAAAAAGGCGACATCGATTACACGACAGAATTGTCATTAGATTTGTCCACAGTTGCACCATCATTAGCTGGTCCAAAACGTCCACAAGATCGTATTGAAATCGGCAACGTCAAATCGACTTTCTCTGATTTATTCAGCAAGCCAACTTCTGAAAGTGGCTTCAATAAGAAAGCAGAAGATTTGACAACGGTGTACACCAATACCGATGGCGTCAAAGTGAAAAACGGCGACATCCTGATCGCTGCAATCACGTCATGCACTAACACTTCCAATCCTAGCGTGTTGTTGGCAGCTGGTTTGTTAGCGAAAAAGGCAGTTGAAGCTGGCTTGAAAGTGTCTCCACACATCAAAACGTCATTAGCGCCAGGATCTCGCGTAGTAACGAAATACTTGGAAGCAGCTGGCTTGTTGCCATATTTGGAAAAACTCGGTTTTGGCGTAACGGCTTACGGCTGTACAACATGTATCGGTAACGCAGGTGATTTGACACCAGCAATGAATGAAGCGATCGTCGCGAACGATATCGTTGCCGCCGCTATTTTGTCTGGCAACCGTAACTTTGAAGCACGTATTCATCCGAACATTCGCTCCAACTTCCTAGCATCGCCTCCATTGGTAGTCGCCTATGCGATCGCTGGCAATATGAATAGAGATTTGATGACTGAGCCAGTTGGTCGCGTCAAAGGCAAAGACATTTTCTTGGGCGATATCTGGCCGACCAGCGCAGAGATCAACAAGTTGATGAAATACGCGATGAATTCGAAAACATTCAAAGAGAACTACGCTGACGTCAAAGGGGCGCCAGGTAAATTGTGGGAAGACATCAAAGGCGTGGCAGAAGGTCAAGTTTACGACTGGCCTGCATCGACTTACATCGCAGAACCACCATTCTTCGCTGACTTCACCATGGAACCAAAGGCTGCGGCAACAGGCATCACTGGCGCACGCGCTCTGGGCGTATTCGGTGACTCGATCACAACCGATCACATCTCCCCTGCTGGCTCAATCAAAGAATCTAGCCCAGCTGGTAAATGGTTGAAAGAACACGGCGTATTGAAAGCTGATTTCAATTCCTACGGTTCACGTCGTGGTAATCATGAAATCATGATGCGCGGTACATTTGCGAATGTGCGTATCAAAAACTTGATGATCCCAGCGAAGGAAGATGGTTCCCGTGTCGAAGGCGGCGAGACCTTGTTCCAACCAACGGGCGAGCCAATGGCAATCTACGATGCAGCGATGAAATACGTTGCAGAAGGCACGCCAACCATGATTTTCGGTGGCGAAGAATACGGTACAGGTTCTTCCCGTGACTGGGCTGCAAAAGGTACGCAATTGTTGGGCGTGAAAGCGGTTATCGCTAAGTCTTTCGAACGTATTCACCGTTCTAATTTGGTTGGTATGGGCGTATTGCCTTTGCAATTCATCGGTACAGACGGCGTTGATTCTTTGGGCATCACAGGCAATGAATCTTTCGACTTAAAAGGTATCGAGAACGATATCAAACCACAACAACAAGTGACTTTGGTGATCAATCGTGCTGATGGTAGCTCACAAGATGTCAAAGTCTTGTTGCGCATTGATACACCGATCGAAGTTGACTACTACAAACACGGCGGCATCTTGCCGTTCGTGTTACGTCAGTTGTTGGCTGCGTAATTGTTAATGCATGACTAAAAAAGGGAATGTGACTTTGATCAGCACATTCCCTTTTTTTTCGAAACGAATTTGAATTACACGTTTTTTAAATAAATTATCAGTAAGATTTAACAACAAGGAGAGCAATATGTGGAAGGCACTAGTAGGTTTTTTAGTTTTTGCAGCAATCGCTTTATTCTTTATTTTCAAAGCTGGTGACAAGATGGACATGCAAGGCGAAGCAGGTGCGCATACTGGCGCAGCTTCTGAGCACATGGCATCTGATCCAGTCGCGACACCCGCATCTGCAGCAAGCGTACCAGCGCCTGTGGTCGATGCCGCGGCGTCTGCTGCATCAGCACCTGCGATGCCTGCGGTCGAAACAAGTCCAGCAGCAGCTTCCGCATCAGCAAACAAATAAGTAGCAAATTCGGTAAAAAGAAAGCCAGACGTCAATATTGAAGTCTGGCTTTTTTATCTGCAGCAATCAAACTTCGAAAAATGCTGACTTAATTTCTTCTTACTAAGTGTTCGCGAAATTCAATAAATCATCGCCAGCCAAACGATATTTAACCCATTCTGCTTGCGCCTTAGCACCAACAGCATCATAAAAATCAATCGCAGGTTGATTCCAGTCTAAGACGCTCCACTCGAACCGACCACAACCCTCTTCCACCGCGACTTGCGCCAAGTGACGTAGCAAGAACTTACCAGCGCCCAAGCCGCGATGTTTTAGCGATACGTAAAGATCTTCTAAATAAAGGCCTTTTTTACCCTGCCAAGTTGAATAATTATAGAAATAGACTGCAAAACCGATCGCTTCGCCATTAAGTTCACAAATCAAACCCTTGGCTGGTGAATCATCGGAAAAAATACTACTTTCAATTTCTGCGATGCTAGCCTTGACTTCATGTTCTGCTTTTTCATACACGGCAAGTTCGACGATAAAGCCGTGAATGGTGGCTGCATCCGCCGGAACTGCTTTACGAATTATGAGTGACAAATTAAACCTCGACAAATTTTTAAAATTTAAAGTGAATTCAAAGATTGCTCAATATCGGCAATCAAATCTTCTACATCTTCTAAACCAATATTGAAACGCACCAGTATGCCCTTATCGCTCCAAGTTTGGCGCATGCTTTCTATACGATATGGAACACACAAACTATGCGAACCACCCCAGCTAAAACCGATCTTAAATATTTTCAATTGATTTACGAATTGGTCGGTTTGTGCTTCTGTATATTTCTCATCAAAGAGCACGGAAAATAAGCCGCCCGCGCCGTTGAAATCACGTTTCCAAAAATCGTGACCTGGGCAATCCTCCCACGCTGGATGAAGTACTTTGGCGATTTCTGGTCGGCTCTTTAACCAAGCTGCCACTTTGCGTGCTGCTATGTCATGTGCTTCAAAACGCAGCTTCATGCTTTGCAAACCACGCAGTACCAAGTACACATCATCCATACCTACACCAAAACCTAAGCGCATGTGTGCCATCAACAAACGATTATTTAGCTCGACATCCTTGGTGATCACAGCACCCATCAAGACATCAGAGCCGCCGCTTTGATATTTGGTTAATGCTTGCATGGAGATATCGACGCCGTTCTCGAAGGGTTTAAAAGCGATACCCGCTGACCAGGTATTGTCCAAAGCGATCAACACGCCTTTACTATGCGCTGCGGCACAGATTGCTGGTACATCGGCGACTTCCATCGATACCGAACCGGGTGCTTCAGTCCAGATTAACTTGGTGTTGGGCAAAATCAAATCGGCGATATCTGCGCCAATCATAGGGTCATAAAAACGAACACTGATACCAAAACTTCGTTTAAGCCACGCCCCTTGCTCTTTGTTTGGCCCATAAGCATTATCAGGCAGCAAGACATCATCACCAGTCTCGAGAAACGCCATATTCACCAAGGTGATCGCGGCTAATCCACTTGGCGCTAACACACAATGATTACCACCTTCAATTTGAGCAATCTCACCTTCCAATTGAAAGCTGGTTGGCGTGCCATGCAAACCATAGGTGTAAGTCGACTTATTAAGCCAACTGCGCGCACGCATTGCTTCAACATCTTTAAATAAAACCGTCGAAGCATGGTGAATTGCAGTCGGAAAAGCAGAAAATCCATCGGGCGCTTGATAAGCAGGATGAACAATCGCGGTACTTGAACCCGGTTGTTTGTCAGTCATAATAATATCGGTGTTAAAAGTCAAAACAGATAAAAAATAGGGGCGAAAAATCGCCCCTCTCCATTACTCAATACTAAACTTAAATTGCCTCGCCCCACAAATCATGGGCATCGGCAGCGGTGATTTTCACTTCAACAAATTCGCCGACTTTCAACTTGCGATGAGGTTCGAATGGCGGCTTAACGTACACCACGCCATCAATCTCAGGCGCATCAGCGGAGCTGCGACCAACACCCCCACTACGATCAAGGCTATCAATCAAAACACGCATAGTCTTGCCAACTTTCGCTTGCAGACGTTTTTTAGAAATCGTCTCTTGCAGCTCCATCACGCGACGACGACGATCCTCACGCACTTCATCTGGCAATTGGTTAGCGAGTTCGTTTGCTGTTGCACCATCGACCGGAGAATAGGCAAAGCAGCCTAAACGATCAATTTCAGCTTCCTTCAAGAAGTCTAAAAGGTATTCAAACTCTTCTTCTGTCTCACCCGGAAAACCGGCGATGAAGGTGGAACGTATCGTAATTTCAGGGCACATTTCGCGCCAAGCTTTAATGCGTTCTATATTTTTTTCGCCACTCGCTGGACGCTTCATTCGTTTCAACACATCAGGATGGGCATGTTGCAAAGGCACGTCGAGGTAAGGTAGAACGTGCCCATTGTTCATGAATGGAATGATTTGATCAACATGTGGATAAGGGTAAACGTAATGTAGGCGTACCCAGGCATCATAGCGTTTTGCAAGTTCACCAAGCGCTTCGACCAATTGCGTCATGTGGGTTTTGACTGGCTTACCATCCCAGAAACCAGTACGGAACTTCACATCGACACCATAAGCGCTGGTATCTTGAGAAATCACCAACAACTCTTTGACGCCGGCTTTGAATAAATTCTCCGCTTCGACCATCACTTCACCAATCGGACGGGATACTAAATCACCGCGCATCGATGGAATAATGCAGAAGCTACAACGATGGTTGCAGCCTTCAGAAATTTTCAAATAAGCAAAATGTTTTGGTGTGAGCTTAACGCCTTGTGGCGGCACCAAATCAATGAATGGTTCATGTGGCTTTGGCAAATGCAGATGCACGGCGCTCATCACTTCCGTCAGAGCATGTGGTCCGGTGACCGCCAAAACTTTCGGGTGTATGCTCTTGATCAAATCATTGCCATTAGCGTCTTTTTTCGCGCCGAGACAGCCTGTAACGATAACTTTACCGTTTTCACTGAGCGCTTCTGCAATAGCATCTAAGGACTCTTGCACAGCCGCATCGATAAATCCGCAGGTATTCACCACGACCAAATCGGCGCCATCATAGGATTTAGCCGTTTCGTAGCCTTCTGCGCGCAGTTGAGTGAGGATCTGTTCTGAATCGACCAAAGCCTTCGGGCAACCGAGAGACACAAAGCCAACCTTTGGAGCAACTGAAGCAGAGACGGGAATGAGAGTTTCGTTAGACATAATAAAAAAGGATACAAAGCAATCCGCTATTGTACCCCTTCTTCGCTACTTACTACAGCTTGAACAACGATAGATTCGCCGCAAGCGTTTGAATCTATTACTTTTTCTTGTCATCTGGCACAAATGGGAAACCAAACATATTCTTCGACTGACTCTGCATTTGCTCTTGCATTTGTACAAATAAATTCTTACTCTGATCGATGTAGTTACCCATCATGCCTTGCATCATTGGACCTTGCACATTCATGAATTGCGTCCACATTTCCGGGCTAAAGGGTTTGCCTTCTGCACCACCTCCTGCACCCTCAGTCAGTTTATTTTGAATATCAATGAATGCCTGAATATTTTTCTCTAGATACGAACCCATCATGCCTTGCATGGCGTGGCCGTAATATCGAATAATTTGCGCCAATGCGACGCTTGAGAACATCGGTGCACCACCAGCTTCGGCTTCCAAGATGATCTGCAACAAGATACTACGCGTCAAATCTTCACCTGTTTTCGCATCGACTACCGCGAAATCATCATTTTCCATAACGAATTGCTTCACATCGACTAAGGTGATGTAGCTACTGGTTTGGGTATCGTATAAGCGACGATTTGGGTATTTCTTAATCAAATGCTTGTTTATTTTTTTTGTGCTATTCATTGCATTCTCGTTCAAAAACTGCATTAAAAATAAAACTAAGGTGCTTACAAATCAACGTCTTCTTTGTAAGCACCTTGGGTGAATTTTGCGCTTCCAGCATTGTTGCAATACAACATTATACTCAGTGCAAAATTCTTAGGAATAGTTCATTCGCACAAACGAATGATTACCCCATATGCAAGCCACCATTGATAGAGAAGTCCGAGCCTGTCGCATAGCCGCCTTCATCCGAAGCAATCCACGCTACGATAGACGCAATTTCTTCCGGCTCAGCCAAGCGCTTGACCGGAATACCTGCAACGATTTTTTCCAAAACGTCGGGACGAATCGCACGCACCATATCAGTACCAACGTAACCAGGCGAAACCGTATTAACCGTCACACCTTTGGTCGCAACTTCTTGTGCTAAAGCCATACTAAAACCATGAATACCCGCTTTTGCCGTGGAATAGTTCGTTTGGCCGAACTGACCTTTTTGACCATTCACTGAGGAGATATTAATGATGCGCCCCCAGCCACGATCAACCATGCTCTCAATCACTTGCTTCGTCACATTAAATAATGAATTCAAATTAGTGTCGATAACTGCATCCCAATCGGCTTTACTCATTTTACGGAATTGGCCGTCACGGGTAATGCCCGCGTTATTCACCAAAATATCCACTTCACCGATTTCAGTACGGACTTTTTCAAATGCAGCACGCGTAGATTCCCAATCAGAGACATTACCTTCTGATGCGTGAACTTCAAAACCCTCAGCACGCATATCTGCCAACCATTTATCTTTACGCGGCGAGTTTGGACCACAACCAGCAACGACGATATAACCGTCCTTACACAGACGCTTGCAAATTGGAGTTCCAATACCACCCATACCACCAGTTACATAAGCAATTCGCTTTGACATACTTAATCTCCAGAGTTTTTTAAAAAAGGCACTACTTCACAAACCAGCAAACTAATTCATCACGTCATTTAATCGGCGCGCACTTTGACATATCGCCCAGGTGCAGGCTCTAACTCACTATACCCTACCGCTCCAACTTTAGCGGGTGCTTTTACCATTTTTCCACCATGTTCATCCAAAAATGTTGCCCATTGTGGCCACCAACTTCCTGGACACTCCGTTGCAGCATCGAACCAAGTTTGAGGGTCTGCAACTAATTTATCGTTAATCCAATAGTTACGCTTATTTTTGGATGCTGGATTTATCACTCCTGCAATATGTCCCGATGCACCAAGTACAAAACGATTCTTGCTCTTTTTCTTGGGATTCAAAATACCAGTCGAAGCAAACGCAGCCTGCCAGGGAACGATATGATCTTCTTTGGAACCATAGATAAACACAGGCGCATCGATTTTCGCTAAATCAAGCTTATTACCAGCAACGCTTAGCCTACCTGACTCTTTCAAACTATTTTCTAAGTAAGTGTTGCGCAAGTACCAGCAAAACATAGGGCCAGGCAAATTGGTGCTATCAGAGTTCCAATACAAAAGGTCAAACGCAGGTGGTTTTTGACCCTTCAAATAATTGGATTGTACGTAATTCCAGACCAAATCATTTGGACGCAAGCTTGAAAAAGTACTGGCCAAATCTCGACCAGGCATCAAACCACCACCACCAAGTGTTTGTTCACGCATACTGACTTGAAGCTCATCAACAAATACGTCTAAAACACCGGTATTCGCAAAATCTAATAAAGTCGTCAATAAGGTTAAGCTACTTGCAGGATGGAGTCCGCGATCAGCCAGTACCGCTAACGCTGTCGAGACGATGGTGCCGCCGACACAGAATCCAAACACATTGACCTGATCTTGTTTGCTGATTTCTTGCACCACTTCAATTGCTTTGATTGCGCCAAGCTCGATGTAGTCATCCCATGTCACATCAGCCATACTTTGATCGGGATTCGCCCAGGACACCAAGAACACGGTATGTCCCTGTTCCACCGCATAACGAACCAAAGAATTCTCTGGCTGAAGATCCAAAATGTAAAATTTATTAATGCAAGGAGGCACCATTAACAAAGGACGTTGATGGACAGTTTTTGTAATCGGT
>JAYVHZ010000405.1:0-2185 GCA_043770645.1 Undibacterium sp.
CCCTCAGCTTAAAAAAATAGACACAACTAAAGCGGCCATCGTTTTGTTCGTAACGCCACCTCAGCATGTTGGTGAGATGTCAATGGTGGTGGATTCTTCGAATCAGAATACGGTTCCAACAATAGATTCGAGCTCGTTAAATGCCCAAGCTAGCTTCCCATCGCGCATTGCACTTCAAATACCAACTGAATTATTTCCTTATCGGTTTTCAATTGAAAATATGTTGCAGTGGCAATATTTTGAACCTATAACAAAAGATGAATTTAGTGAAGAATATCGTAATCCTTTAAGCAAACCACTTGAGCGGATAGCCACGGTTATCAATTTGTTCAAGATGAGCCTAGTTCCTGTACGTCTCGATCGATCAGCAAATTTTAGATTGCGTTGGCTACCGAGAGCAACGAATGCAACAAAAGGCGCTGCTAATGAAATTTGGCACGCCCGATTGATTGATGAAGATTTAAGACCGGATCCGGCCATTTCAAGTGGAGTTGGAATCGGCGTAGCACAGGTCGACGACTGGAAATGGCCTCCCACAGAAATTGACTGCGCGCCACCACAAAAGTTAATATGGCCAATTTCTTTGCGAGACCGTATAGATCTTAGAGTTCTTACTTTTCTTAGAAAATTTGCACTCAGAGAAGGATCGCCAGTTATTGATCGTGAAACGCTTCCTCTCTTAGGAAATACCGTAGTGATTTCGTCCCAAGGTGGATACTTTAATTTGCAAGGTAGTTGGGAGGTTGACCAACTTGGCATTTCTTTAGTTAAATACCTTCATAAAATTGCTCAGGGACGCGATATAGGTGTGACAATAATTCGTGAGTACTTTATGTACCCGTTTGGGCATCGCATGCTTTTGGTTAAACAGACTAGTCGAAATAATCGCTACGTAATACGCAAAGTAGACAGTAAGGAAACAAAAACTGGGCAACTAGAAACAAGATTTTTTTTAATTGCCAAAGATGAAGAGCTAGCTTATCCAGCATGGGTCCAGCCAATGCCGTTTCGTTCTGTTCGGATTGCTCACCAGTGCCTACGTTCACCTTTGCTTGACTTCGATGTCAATAGCAGTACTTCTACGAATGACGAGTACAAACCACCTAATCCAATACCTAGGACTGCAAGCACAGTCGACGTTGATTGGAAGCATCAAGCTTTCTGGGTGACTGTAGGCGGAAATGATTACGCATACGAGTTTGAAGCTATTGACTATGCGGGCAATTCACGACAGTTTAAACGCTCAGTGATTATGATAGAGAATAAGCCCGATGATGGGAATTGTGCTAGCACACTAGCGTTTCTGAAAAGCGCGCCTTCTGCTCCATGGAGTAATTCGGCTTCATGGTTGGAAAAACGCTTTAACGATAGTAGACAGTCATTCAATGGAATTGCTAAATCCCCAAAAAATATCTCAGAAATTAACTCAATAAACATTGCTGTTGCTGAACCCATTCAGCCCGGTGACACTGATTTGGAACTGCTGCGACTATGCTTCACAGCGAAATGGAAACCGAAAAAAATTAATATATCAGCCTTACCAATCAGCGCAGATATTCATACTTGTCCCTGGGTTCCATCGGTGCACTGGACAGAAGGTCGATTTACAAAAGGTGTACTTCCTGGGGCCACTTACGACAATTCTGGAGCAGATTCAATAGTCCGGTGGTTAATTGCAGATGTTCGGACAGGAATAATTCATCATCCAGAAGAAAATGGAAAAGTTTGGATACTTAACCAATCCCAAGAAGGTGGTTTAAGCTTTCCTCTTACTTCTTCGGATGATACAAATCCGAATGCTCAGTTGCAAGCGAAAGCATTTTTAAAGAGTGGACTGGTTGCAATCATTGATCGACGAGTCGGTGCTCCAATGACAGAGGTTCGTACCTCATATGCAGCCGACACATCCAAGGCTGGTGGGCTCATATCTCCTGACATAAAAATTGGCTTAGCTTCTCGATCCTTTGGGGCAACTTCACTTCCTAGGATATCAAATACTCCAATTGTGAAAGTAGCTCAGACATCTTCGGAGCTAATTGGCGACTTCTTTCCAGTAAGTTCTAAGCTTTGTGGTGTTGAGCTACAAAAAATAATTGCACCTTTGCTTGGTGAAAGTGGAGGTTCGCCGCCTACATTCAAAGATATATTGGATGGCGTTGATGATGGCCCAGACTTTCTTGAGTCC
>JAYVHZ010000406.1:0-29560 GCA_043770645.1 Undibacterium sp.
CTATGGTTGGTGTTGGAATTGCTTGGGCCAGCATATTGACCATGCCCTATGCGATTTTGGCAGGTGCTTTGCCAGCAAACAAGATGGGCTACTACATGGGCTTGTTTAATTTCTTTGTGGTGATTCCACAGATCGTTGCAGGCGTGGTGTTGGGGGCGATTTTGAAACATTTTTTTGCCAATCAATCGGTCAAGGTGTTGATGTTGGGTGGCGCCTGTATGGTGCTAGCGGGTTTCCTGACGCTGTTCGTACAAGACGAAGCGGAGAAGGTCGTAGCAAACTAATTTACTTAGGACTTACGAAAAATAGACGCTAGCGTCGTTGGTTCGCCCTGTCGTACTTTCGTACTTTCGTACTATCGTACTGTCTTCGGCTTCCCGCCTAGCCAGCGCAATTTTGCGTAAGTCCTATTACTCCTAGTACTAGTTCATTGATAGGAAATCCCCTCATGCAAAGTAAGACCTTAAATAAGGCTTTGATCTGCTTATCGCTCTTGGGTTTGAGCTTAGCTCACAACGCCAATGCGACAGAGATCGCTAAAGCGAATAAGAAGCCATTCTTATGGGATAACGCGACAGTCTATTTCTTGCTTACGGATCGTTTTCATAATGCCGATAAGAAGAACGATCTCGCGTATGGGCGACAAGCCGATGCTGCGCCTTTGCGTGGTTTTATGGGTGGCGATTTGCAAGGGGTGATTGCCAAAATTCAAGATGGTTACTTTAGCCGTCTGGGTGTGAATGCTTTATGGATCACGCCACCGGTAGAGCAAATTCATGAGGGAACCGATGAAGGTACAGGAAAATCTTATGGCTTTCATGGCTATTGGACCAAAGACTTTACCAAAATTGATGCCAACCTCGGCAGCGAAAAAGATTTAAAAAAGCTAGTCGAAATCGCGCATCAACATGGCATACGCATCTTGCTCGATGTCGTCATGAATCACATTGGACCAGTCACTGCAAGCGATACGGTTTGGCCTGCAGAATGGGTGCGCACGGAACCGACTTGCGATTACAAGACGGCTGATGGTGCGATCAAATGTACTCTGGTAAAAAATTTGCCGGACATCTTAACCGAGAGCGATAAGCCAGTCGACTTACCGCCGCAATTGGTACAGAAGTGGAAACAAGAAGGGCGCTATGAACGCGAAGTGAAAGAGCTGGATGCCTATTTTGGGCGCACCGGCTTCCCACGTGCACCCCGCTATTATTTGATGAAATGGCACACTGACTGGATACGCAAATATGGCATCGATGGTTTTCGTGTAGATACGGTTAAGCATGTGGAAGCATCGGTTTGGAAAGAATTGAAGCAAGAAGCGAGTGCGGCTTTTGAAGATTGGAAAAAGGCCAATCCGAAAAAGAAGCTCGGTGATGATCCCTTCTTCATGACCGCAGAAGCTTACAACTATCCAATCAGTGATGGTTTACAGTTCAGAATGGATGGCGGTAGCCGCGTCAATTATTATGCGAACGGTTTTGATAGTATGATTAATTTCAGCTTTAGATCGGATGCGCACCTAGAATACGAAACTTTGTTCAGCCGCTATGCCAATTACTTGCAGAACGATCTCAAAGGCTATTCGGTATTGAATTACATCAGTTCGCATGATGATGGTAGCCCGTTTGATCCAGCACGCCAGCGCCCATTTGAATCGGCGACCAAGTTGATGTTAACGCCAGGCTCAGTACAGATTTATTATGGTGATGAAATCGCGCGTTTGTTAAATATCGCGGAGGCGCAAGGTGATGCAAAGTTACGATCGATGATGGATTGGTCGGTATTGCAAAAAGATAGACCGCTCACTTTACAAACCAAGCAAGTGCCGCACACGCACAAGGACTCGCCAGCTTATCGCGATTTGCTCACGCATTGGCAAAAGCTAGGCCAATTCCGTGCCGCACATGTCTCTGTCGGCATGGGTATACATCAACAACTTTCAGGCTCTCCTTACATCTTCAAACGCAGCTATCAAAAAGATGGTGTGCGCGATCAAGTCGTCGTTGCGCTTGATTTACCTTTGGCAAAAACGCATACGATTACTGTTGCGCCAGTATTTCAGGATGGTGAGCGTGTAAAGGATTATTACTCTGGTCAAAGCGTGATTGTTCAATCCGGTAAAGTCGAACTTCCAGGTAAACACTCGATTATTCTTTTGGGTAAACCATGAAACAATTTCTTCGCTATTCTCGATCTGCTAGCTTAATCAGCGCGGCTTTGACGCTCGCTTTCAGCGTAGCTGCTTACGCGCAAAATCCGCAACGTCAGCTATTGCAAGTAAAGCATAGTCCATCGCATATAAGCATCACGACCAATGATGGGCAGTATCAGATTACACCGTATTCAACGGAAGTTTTTGAAACGCGCTTTATTCCTAAAGGTGAAGTGCTTACGCCATTTGATCAGCAATCGCATGCGGTGGTGGGGAAACCGCAAAAAGTCAAAATGCGGTTTCAGGAGACAGCACAACAGATCGATTATGTGAGCTCTGGGATCTCGGTGCGCATACAAAAAGCACCGTTCCAGATCAGCTACTTTTATCAAGGTAAGTTGCTGACCTCTGAAAAACTTGGCTACGAGAAAATTGATACGGCCGAAAAAAATAAAGAGCGCATCAGCTTTAATTTAGATGCGCAGGAAGCTCTGTACGGCGCAGGTGCGCGTGCACTAGGGATGAATCGTCGTGGTCATCGCCTACCTCTCTACAATAAAGCACATTACGGCTACGAAGAACAATCGAGTCAAATGAACTATGCGATACCGCTGGTGTATTCATCCAAGATGTATGGCATCCATTTTGACAATCCCGCAATCGGTACGCTCGATCTCGATAGCACTAAGGATAATTCACTCAGCTACGAAACCATCGGTGGACGTAAGACTTATCAAGTTATTGCTGGCAAATCTTGGGCGAATGTGATCGCCAATTACACGCAGCTAACAGGACGGCAACCACTGCCACCGCGCTGGGTGTTTGGTAATTTTGCCAGCCGTTTTGGCTATCACTCAGAAGCTGAAGCCCGTCAGGTGATTGCAAAATATCGCGCAGAGCAAATTCCTGTCGATACGATTATTTTTGATCTTTATTGGTT
This sequence comes from Undibacterium sp., assembly GCA_043770645.1. Classification (GTDB taxonomy): domain Bacteria; phylum Pseudomonadota; class Gammaproteobacteria; order Burkholderiales; family Burkholderiaceae_D; genus Undibacterium. The sequence goes on from JAYVHZ010000406.1 coordinate 3,096, forward strand.
TGGTAAAGAAGTAAAAGGCACGATGGGCAATCTCGCCTTTGATCAAGATAATTTTAAGAATCCGAAAAGCATGATCGCGGATTTTAATCAGCAAGGTGTCAAAACCGTACTCATCACTGAGCCTTTCATTTTGACGACCTCGAATCGCTGGCAAGAAGCAGTTCAGGAAAAAATTCTGGCAACCGATCAGGCCGGTAAGCCATTCACTTACGACTTCTATTTTGGTAATACGGGATTGATTGATCTGTTCCAACCGAAAGCTCGTGACTGGTTTTGGAATATCTATAAAGACTTGGCGCAGCAAGGTGTTGCTGGTGTATGGGGCGATCTTGGTGAGCCAGAAGTGCATCCTAGCGAGCTCCGTCATGCGAACGGCAAACTAGGTGCGGATCAAGTGCACAATATCTATGGACATGAATGGGCGAAGCTCGTCGCACAAGGCTATCAGAAAGATTTTCCTACACAGCGGCCGTTCATTTTGATGCGTGCAGGTTATTCTGGCTCGCAACGCTTTGGTTTGATTCCTTGGTCTGGCGATGTAAATCGCACATGGGGCGGCTTACGTTCACAGCCAGAGATTGCATTGCAAATGGGGATGCAAGGCTTGGCGTATATGCATTCCGATTTGGGCGGGTTTGCCGGTGCGAATCTGGATGATGAATTGTATGCGCGCTGGTTGCAGTACGGTGTATTCCAACCCATCTTCCGCCCACACGCACAAGAAGATGTCCCTTCTGAACCGATCTTCCGTGCACCGAAAGCCAAACAGTTAGCCAAAGCGGCAATCGAATTACGCTACCGTTTGCTGCCATACAATTACACGCTGGCATTTGAGAATCAGCAGCAGGGCTTGCCCTTGATGCGTCCTCTGTTTTTTGCTGAGCCTGATAACGAAAAATTGTGTGCGCATTCTGCTTCGTATTTATGGGGTAACGATTTCTTAGTACAACCGATTATGCAAGCAGGGCAGCAGCAAGCGGATGTCGTGTTCCCTCAAGGAACTTGGATCGATTTTTATACTGGGCAAGTTTATGCAGGTGGCACTAGTCATACGGTAAAAGTGAGTGAAGAACACATTCCCGTATTCGTCCGAGCTGGCGCATTGATACCCATGGCGAAGCCTATGCAAAGCACACAGTTTTATAAAGAAAAGGAATTCGAGCTACATTATTATCACGATGCCAGCATTCAACAGAGCCATGGAAGCATGTACGAAGATGATGGACTCATATCAGATGCATTTACCAAGGGTAAGTATCGACTGCATCAATTCAGTAGTACTTACCAAACGGGTATCGGTGGTAAAGCCAGTTTGCAAATTGTGGTTCAACAGCGACACGGTAAACAGTCGTCCTTACAGGGTAAGCGAGTGACGCTCTTCATCCATAATTTGCAAAATGCACCTAAGCAAGTGATGCATGGGACGATAGCTATGGCGTTCAAATGGGATGCGACGAGCAAAACCTTGGAAGTGCCGCTTAGTGAAAACGCTAAATCATCAAATTTAATTCGTGTGAATTGGTGATTTTCGTTTCCTTATTTGGCAGAGTGTCGTGCTTATGATATCAGGGCAAGAAAGAGGGCTAAAAATTCTTGTCCTGTGAGCAGCATGCTATTACACTTCGTTTCTTTTTGAAGGCGGCATTCAGATTTAGGGTGCCACTTTCGATCGAAAAATAGTAATTCGGACTTCGTCACCAAGCGTTGTTGCTGAAAAAATCTGGGTTAAAGACGCCCATTACCAAGAATTGGCAATATGAACCTCAAAAGCCTCGCACAAAATCTCGGCATATCTGAAACCACGGTTAGCCGTGCTTTGAATGGTTATCCTGAAGTGAGTGCACGAACGCGCCAACGTGTTTTAGAGGCGGCTGAACAATTTGGTTACCGTCCCAATCCCATGGCACGCAGCTTGGCATCCGGTCGCACTAATGTCATTGGGATTATTCATGCCTTGGTTGCCAATGATTTAGCCGATCCTATGTTTATGCAGATCGTTGGCGGCATGGTAGAAGCATTGGAAGGTCGTCAGATGGATTTGATCATGGCGCCCGTGTCACCGGAAAACGAATTGCGTGCTTATGAGCACATGGTTAAAGAACGTCGTGTCGATGGCCTAATCGTTGGTCGTACCAAACTCTATGATGAACGCGTCGCGTATTTGGCGCAGCACGGTCTACCCTTTGTTGCGCACGGAAGGACCAGTGTCAACGAACCGCACGCTTGGTTTGATTACGATAATGAAAGCGGCATGCGCGTCGCGGTAGAACATCTACTGGCACATGGTCATCAGCGTATTGCTTTGATGAGCGCGCCCACCGAAATGAATTTCGCGCGTCAACGCTACGACAGTTTCTTGAATGTATTGCAAAGTGCTGGGCTCAGTCCTAACCCTGATTACCTCAGAGATAATTCCAACGATAGACGTGGTGGTTACGCCGCCATGCAACAGCTACTTACATGCGCGACCCCGCCAAGCGCCGTTATTGTCGATAATCACATGGCAGGGGTAGGCGCCGTGCGTGCCTTGCTCGACGCTGGCATTGTTATAGGCAAACAAATGTCGATTATCGTTTGGGGAAAAATGGAAGATTCTTTAGCTGGCTATAACGTAACAACGATAGAGCAACCGAATCCAGATTTGGCTGGTAAGAAAATGGTGGAGATGCTACTAGCACTGCAAAACGGTACGCCACCCGCCGAGTTGCAAGTTTTATGGCAGCCTGTGTTGATTCCCGGTGAAACGGTTAGTCAGGCTAGCTAATTTTTTGTCCGGCATAGTAAGCCAAATTCGTACAATAAAAAATTTGCTTTCTTATTATGTTTGTTTGGGTAGAATGATAGAGGTTTTTAAAACTCTCTAATTCTCTATTCTTAATGTCAAATAAACTGAGTAAGCTAGTGATCGGTCTCGGCATTGTCTATGCTGGTTTATGTGCGGTCCTCTATTTTTATCAAAATTCCTTCATTTATTTTCCGCAACAATCCTCGCGTGCGCCTGGTGCAACGATCATGCATCTGGTAACAGAGCAAGCTGAACTGGTCATCACAACCCGCCCTCGAAACGGCGCAAAGGCACTCATCTATTTTGGCGGAAATGCAGAAGACGTTAGTCGCAGCCTGCCAAGCTTAGTTTCAGCTTTTCCAGACCACGCGCTTTACCTTCTTCATTATCGCGGCTATGGTGGCAGTTCCGGCACGCCATCTGAATTGGCTTTGCAGACGGATGCCAAAGTATTGTTCGATAAGCTGCGATTAGAGCACGACAACATTACTGTGTTAGGCCGGAGTTTAGGAAGTGGTGTCGCTACTTATCTCGCCAGCGTCAGACCGGTTTCTCGTTTGGTGCTAATCACCCCTTACAACAGCATTTTAGAATTGGCTCAACAAAAGTTTCCTATGTTTCCGGTCGCTTGGTTGTTACGCGATAAGTACGAATCTTGGAAGTATGCAAAGCAAGTGACTGCGCCAACATTGCTGATTGCAGCCGAGCATGATGAAATCATACCGTTCGAAAGCACTACAAACCTGCTGAGAACATTTGATCAGACGAAGTCCAAATTGCTGGTGATTAAAGGCGCGGGTCACAATACGATTTCACTTCGTAATGACTATCTTCAAGCTCTGCAGACATCTCCTTGAAAAGCCTTTAATTTGCATCTCCTACTATTGCGCCGCTATTGATTGCAAAATATAGGAAGCTGTTTAATAGAAACCCGATTTTTACTTCACATAATTAGAGAGAGGCTATGAATATTTATCTTCTCGCAGCAGCAGTTTGTACTTCTATCGCAGCACTTTTGCACTTCGCCTGCATCGTGTTTGGTGCACCTTTGTTTCGGATTTTAGGTGCAGGTGACGTCGTCGTGAAGATGGTGGAGCAAGGTTATTCGCAACCAAAATGGATGGCATTTTTTGTCGGTGCTGCCTTACTTATCTGTTCGGCTTTTACATTGTCGGCAGCTGGTGTTTTAATGCAATTGCCATGGCAAAGATTCGTGTTGTGCGGGCTGGCGGTGGTGTTGATCGTCCGAGCTTTGGCATTTCCCTGGATGAAAGAAGCTTTTCCAGGGAATAGTGAATTTTTCTGGTGGAGTAGTTCTGCGATATGTTTATTGATGGGATTGCTGCATGCGATTGGTGTTGCGCAATTATGGAAGAATCTAACATGAATCAACGCGTTGAAACGTTTTTGCAAGACCTAAGTTTGACTAGCGATCATCATCACCAGATGGTGCTAGTGGTACGCAAACTAGTGCTTGCAATTGATAAAGGGGTTAGCGAGGAGATCAAGTATGGCGGCATCCTTTTCTCAGCAGAGAATTCTTTTTGCGGCGTGTTCGCCTATGCCAATCATATTTCCGTAGAGTTTGGCGACGGTGCGTCGATGCCGGATGCATTTGGGATGCTGGAAGGGAAGGGAAAGTTTCGTCGACATATCAAACTGACTGAGCTTAGCGATGTCAAAGATAAACAGTTGGCGCATTATTTGAAACTGGCTTATCAGCGGGATAGCGCTGTATGAAAGCGTCTTAGCTTAGCAAGCGTCAATTAGTGTTGTTGCAAAAACGCCTAATTCAAGCACTAAGTGGACAATCAGATCATAAATTGGCATAAACGGTAATACTTGAACTAAATTGCCCTTGTGATACCAACTCGCTTAAGGGATACTGCGTTTTCTGTTTGAGCGGCTTGAGTCATTTGTGCTCATGTTTTTTGCGACAATAGTTGATGCAAAGTGCGCATCAATTTTTTATTTTTAGATATTTGGAGGTGCGACGTGAAAGGTGCAGGCGGAACAAACGGTGGTGTTGGCCAGTTTCTGGTTGGCGTACTGATGATGTGCGGTGGCTTTTATCTTTTATTGAACGCGATTTCTGTCAATGCTAGTTTTGGTATGCATTCGCATCTTTACAGCGCGTCTTTTTTTGGCAGTGCTGTTGGTGTCACTAGCGGCATGATTATGATTCCAATGATTTTTGGTATCGGCATTATTTTCTTTAATTCAAAGAACCTATTAGGTTGGTTGTTGGCGCTAGGATCTTTAGCTGCGCTGATCTTTGGTGTGATTGCTTCGATACAGTTTCAATTGCGCCCGATGAGTGCCTTTGATCTCATCGTGATCTTGGTATTAGCGGTTGGCGGCCTAGGCTTGTTTTTACGTTCTTTAAAGAATGGCGATGTACCGAAGGACGCTACTGTTCCGACGACTAAGTAATGCATTGAAAAATCCGAGTAGATTTTCGAAGATTTAATCAAAGAGGGGATACGTGTGAAAGGTTTTATGAAATTTTTGGCTGCGGCCAAATTAGTGGAATTATCGGAAGAAGAACGTCAAAGTTTGGAAGCCGCCTCTGCTCATGACGATGCCAATCTGTTCGCACAGCAAGCCGATCAAGCGTATTCATCTGATATCAATCAAGCGCCAGTAGCTCCGGTTGAGCAAAGCGCGGTGCAGTATGCGCAGGAAGATGTAGCAGAAGGAAAATCGTTTGACGAGATTTTCGCTAGCGCCCAAATTAGCGAATCTGTGTATCCAGCTGAAAGATTATTGCGTTTGTTAGATGGCTTACGGGCGATGGATGCGGCGACTCGAATTGCGGCGGTGCGTGCGATGGATGCGGCGGATGATAATTGGACGATCGCTGATTCGGTGCTAGATGCACAGCGCAAAATAGCGGCTTTAGAGTCCTATCAAAAAGCCTTGGAAGGACAACTGGCGGTGCAGCAAGACAGTGTGGTTGCTGAAATCGCGGATATGAAGTTGGCAGAGGAGCGCGCAATCAGTGCGATCAAGCAACAAATCACGGAACTCGAAGCGCTGTTGGCGCGTGAGATCGGCAAGACAGCTGAGACCATTGCGCAGCTAGAGGCAGGACGGCAATCCGCGCATCAAACTTGTGAGCGCGAGGTAAAGCGTTTGCAACTTGAGATTGAGCGTTTGCGTGAAATTCCAGTACAATTTTCTAGTTAAAAAATACCCACTTTATACCTATAGTTTTACATTGAGTTTGAAGTGGTCTGGCCGGATAGTGTTGTTACGCTATTTGCAGATCATCCTTGTCAATCAAAATATTTCAATTTTTTAAGGATACAACATGGCTACTCTCAGCCCTCTCGCAAAAGGTCTTATTGCGGTAATTATCGTTGGTGCGGCTGGTTCTGCTGCGTGGAATTTGTTTCTCAAAGAAAAGTGGGAAAATCGTTCTGAAACATCCACTAGTGCATCAGTAAGTGCTAGCGCTGTTGGTAAGCCTGCGGGCAGCGGCAATAAATCCAAAGCGACGACGGGTAGCGGTCCTTTAGGTGGCGCTGATAATCCATTAAAAGTCAGTATCGTGAGCTTCCATGGATATGCCCCGGCATTGGTGGCCAATGGTAATAGCTTGACGACACAAGCGAATTCTATCTATGCGGACAAAGGAACGAATGTACAATTTGTGATTCAAGACGATATCCCGACTTTAGCGACGATTTTTGAATCGGGTGCTGCGCAGTGTGCTTGGCGTACCTCTGATTTCTGGGCACAAGAACAACCGAATTTACGCAACGCCGGTTTGGATGGTCGTGCTGTGATGATCGTGGATAACACGCAAGGTGCAGATGCGGTGATCGCCAAAGATCCAGCGATTCGTACCGTAGAGGACTTAGCCGGGCGTTCGATTGCGGTGTTGCAGTTCACACCATCACACGGTATGTTGATTGATGCGATTGAGAATTCATCGATGACGGCACGTAAAAAAGAAAGTGTGAAGTTCGTATTCATTAATGCGGAAGAGGGCACCGCTGGCGTGCGTGCGGCCTTAGAGTCGGGCAATGTCGATGCCGCGGCCTTGTGGGATCCAGATCTCGCATTGGCTTTACGTAATGTCAAAGGCGCACGAGTGGTTTATTCAACTAAGACCGCAACGAACTTGATTTTTGACGTAATGGTTTGTGATAGCCGAGTGTTGGCGAAAGCTGAGAATCTTCCAGTGATCCAAGGTTTTGTTGATGGTTGGATGGAGGGCGTTACCCAGGCACGTGCCAATCCTGACAATGCGGTTGATGCCTTAGTCAATACCGAAGAGTTTTTCAAATTATTGGCCAAGCAAGAAGGCAAGCCTTTCATTAAAACTTTATTCAATAATTTAGTGTGGACAGGTTTAGAAGATAATGCGCGTATTTTGGGTCTGGCGGGTGGAACAAATCACTATGACCGTGTCTATCGCCGTTTTGATGGCATCTACCGCGCGGCAGGTGCATTGGCAAATCCAAAGTCACCAGTGATCAGCCCACAGGATAGTTTCGATTATCGCTTCATTAAAAATCTTTTGTCGAAAAATGCCACTGTAGAAGTCGCAGCAGCGAAACCGCAATATCAATTTAGTGAAGCTGCACAAAAAGCAGCGACACAACAAGTTGCGGCAATCACAAAACCGGTCACTGTAGGCTTCACAACTGGCAGCGCCGAGTTGACTAAACGCGCGCAAAAAATTATTGATACAGAGATGGTGCCGTTTATTGAAAATAATGGTGGCGCTTATTTTGAAGTTAGTGGTAATAGTGATTCTGTTGGTTCGCGTGACGCTAATATGCGCCTATCACAAACACGAGCAAGTGCTGTCGTGAAGTATTTGCAAGATCAATGGGAATTTCCGAATGCGCGCTTTAAGATCGTTGGCAATGGACCAGATAAACCTTTATGTAATGAGGCAAATCCGGCAGCTGAATCCCTGTCTGCCGAAGAATGCCGCGCTTTGAATCGTACAACCCGTATTGCTGTATTTTCTCGTTAAGATTGTTGGTGGCTTGGATAAAAAACTAAACCTCTCAACACAAAGACTCAGAGGCACAGAGATAAGACCAAAGCAGAGAAAGTAGATGTGCTCTGGATTTTCTCTGTGTCCGGTAACGGGGTGCTTCTATCTCGGCGTCGAGAGGTTTTGATCGTTTTTCATTTAGACTAAAACGCTACGAAGTTTATTTTTCTGCTCAATATTCAACAAGGGTAATCAAACATGGCGAATTTCTGGAATCCGTACGCAGTAGTACCCACCTCATTGCGACGGCAATTGGGGATTGCTGCGGTGGCATCGGTATTAGTGCTTTGGACACTAATTACTGCCACAGGTTTGGTTAGCCCAACTCGCTTACCTTCACCCTGGGCGGTATTGCAGGCCATGGGTTATTTGGCTTGGCATGAAGGCAGCAGTATGTTGTTTACTGCCACCTTGTGGTCAGGTGGCAGGGTATTGGCTGCTGGCCTCTTAGTCATCCTAGTGGGTATCCCGATTGGTGTGATGATGGGAGCAGCACCTCGTCTTAATGCTGTGTTGTCACCTTTGATTGATCCCTTCCGTTCCGCACCGGTGGTCGCGCTTTTACCAATTTTGGTGATGTGGCTAGGCATAGGCGAAGTGATGAAAATCGCATTTTTGTTTATTGGTGCGGTGGTGTATTTGATTCCTATGGTGCGTGATGCAATTCAGGCGGTACCGCAAAGTTATTTCATTAGCGCCCGCGATTTGGGTGCCACACCTTGGGAATGTATACAAAAAGCGGTATTGCCGATGGCGATGCCACGGATTGCCGATGCCGTTGTGGTCAGTATTTCTGTGATGTGGACCTATATCACGGTCGCTGAATACGTGAATGCACGTGAAGGTTTAGGTCAATTGATTCAAAATGCGCGACGTTTCAGTGCCATGGACCAAGTCTTTGCTGGCATTATTGTGATTATCGCGTTGGCCTTGGTGACATATCAAGGTATGCGTTTATTGAAGAAAAAACTGTATCCGTGGGAGACAGCATTGTGAGTAACTTAGAGAGTGTCGTCGTGGACAATACGGATGCGCAGAAACCCGAAGTGAATTCTATTCCTGCCTCTAAAAATGAGACTTCAATTAGCCTGACCTTGCAAGACATTATTCAGGAATATCCTAATCCTGGTGCTAAGCCAACTAGAGTGGTTGATGGTGTGAGTCTAGCTTTCGATAAGCCTACGATTAACATGCTGCTAGGTCCATCCGGTTGTGGCAAAAGCACACTATTGCACATGATGGGCGGCGTGCGGCCTTTCGGTGTGCAGACGCCGACTTCTGGCGTGATTAAGATCAATGGGATGGTCTGCGAAGGCGCACACGATGACGCTGTGATGGTTTTTCAACGCTATGCGAATCGCCCCGATTTGAGCGTCTATGACAACGTCGCATTTCCATTCCGTTTGGAGTTATGGAAAAAGAAAATTACCGAGTCTGAATGGAAGAAGCGGGTGGATGAGATGCTTGAAGCGGTTGGTTTGAGCGATAAAAAACATCTTTCACCATCACAATTGTCCGGTGGGCAAAATCAACGAGTTGCCTTAGCCAGAGCCTTAGTGCTACGGCCACGCATCTTATTGATGGACGAACCATTCGGCGCACTCGACGCACAGACCCGTGAAGAGATGCAAAAACTTTTGCTTGAGTTACATCGTAGTCACCCATGTTTGATAGTGTTCGTTACTCATGATGTGACCGAGGCTCTGGTGTTGGGCGATAGAGTGATTGTATTATCGACACAGCCGGCAAGAATCGCTGCTGACTTTACCATCACAGAAACACGCCCACGCTCATTGGTATGGCAGCGATCTAGTGAAGCCGTGGCTATGCAAGAAAAAGTCCTTGGTGAGTTGCATAAACTCAGTGCTGGTCGTGGTGCGGTTCGGGTCACAATTTAGTGTTCTTAATCTGTTCTAATTACGCTTAAACAAAATACTGAAATTAAGACCGTGCAAAAAAAAGAAATCTCTTATGTGAAAGAAATGTTGTTGAGCTCGGGTAATGTGGTTGCCATGCTCGCGACTGCTGCAGCCAGCGTCTTGATATCGATTCCGTATGGATTTAAGGCGGCCTTATTGCCCATCATCGTCTTCGCCGCTGGAGACGCGATTGCTGCTATGTTTATTCCTTACTCCGAAAAATTTCGTGCCAAGGTTGATAAATATTATCGCGATCAGGATCGTGAATCTTCACGCCAGCGATTGCTAGACGAAATCGGTAGACGTCAAGGAAACAATGCGAAATATTTCGGATCATTTGACTCTTATCATCGAATGTTGCAACACGTAACCTCGCTGTATAAGATTGCTTTTGATAACCAGAATCGTTTAGCGCTGCCAGACGTGGAGAAACTCGACGACGCCACGCTCGATTATTTAAGTATGTGGCTCGCGCTGATGGTCATCGAGGAACGCACCAATGCGATCAGTCTCGATGAGATTGAAATGCGTTTGCAAAGTGTTGATGAGGATTTAGCCGATCTCAAACCGGGTGCGGATCACATGCAATTACAGAAAGCGCGTAATGAGTATTTATCTCTGATCACGCGGCATCGTCGTATGCTTAGTCGTAAGACGGCAATAGAGGCAGCATTGTTAGCGATGCCAGATCAAATGGATGAGATTTACCAAACGATCATGAGCTCACCGACGTCGAGCGATGTTGATTCCGCCTTAGCGGATTCAATCGCCAAACTAGGCTTGGAAGAAGATTTGGAAGCCGAGTTGGAAGGTGCATTACGTGACAGTGTGCCAGCAATCTCTCAGCAAATGAGTTCGCGGTATGAGCAGCGCCAAGAGCAGCGGCAAAGCCTTGCCAGCGGGCAGCAGCGCAATAAGCAACAACAGCGTCAGTCGCGCTAAAGGCTATGATTTTCAATCAAAGCAAGTGCATCGATATGAACACAGATTGATGCTACATAAAGATCATTCAGTCGACATTTAATCAAGGAAATAAGGATGAACTACCACATCATTACTTTAGACGATCTGCACCAACTAGCCGACTTTAAGGCGGCTCAGCAACGTGTCAGCAAAGCCTTGGCACATGCTGGAAAAGATGGTGCTGTTGGTTTGGTACGTTATTTTGCGCGCTATACCAGTTGGAATGGTTTTTTTGGTTCAGGTGTGGCATCTTTAGCCGGCAAGATCGGGCGCTCGCGGGCCATGTTTGTTGATCCTAGTGTGCCGGAAAAACTATTGAGTGACCGTAGTGTATTTGTGGCGAGCTTCTTTTTCGACGCTGCCCGTGATGAGTTTGATGATAGAGATACCGCACATCGCGATACGCACCGTTGTTTAGCTCAAGCTAATTTGGGCGGTTTGCTGCGTTATGCGCAAGAACATGGTTATCAAGTGCCGTTGAAAGAATTGAATGCGCAATTAGCCGAACCAGCTTGGCTCCGCAAATTGAATCTAAAAGTCGCGCAAGGCTATGGCAATGGTAGCGACGATGATCGTGATGCGATTATGCGAGCAATTGGTTATCACCTTGGCTCAGAAATTTTGGCAGATCGCGAGTTCTCGATGACAGACGAATATATGCGGACTGAGCAAAAGGAAATTACCCGGTTTATGAAAAAAGCGAAGTACGAAATCGCCGGCCAAAAACATGCTTGTTATCAGTGGTTGCAAATCCATAGCGGTCATGGTGGTGGTGCGGAAGCTGATCATTTTGCTTGGGCAACTAAAGGCGCAGAGTTGGCATTTGAATATAGCCCAAAGAAAGAACATGCTGCGATGCGTACCAGTTTGAATCAAGGTTTCAAAGATTTTGCACAGCATCATAAAGCTTTCTTCGATGCTGTAATTCGTTGACGTCTCTGCTTCATTACTACGTTTAATTTGCGCTCACCCTGAACACATATTTTTTTAACCCAAAGCTCATTGAGGATCATCATGTCTGACATTAATTTTCTAAGTCGTTTATCTAATCTCTGGTCTGGTTTTGTGTCCTTATGGATTACGGACGTTGAAAAACGTCATCCCGAAATCGCCTATCAAAATTCGATAGACGCGATGATTAGTAAATACGGCAAGCTCAAATCAGCGACTGCTGCGATCATTCGTCGTCGTCAGGATGTCGAGTCACGTTTGCAATCTGAACAAGCTGATCTGGCTGCGATTACTGCGGATTTGGAAGGTGCTATCGCGACGAATCAAGATGATCTAGCAGTTGTATTGATCCAAAAGAAGAATGCACTCGACGCCAGTGTCGCTGCCTTGCAAGCTGATATGAAGATCGCGCAAACTGACGCGGATGACGCTAAGGATTCCTTGCTGCAAGTGAAGGGTGAGATTGATAAATTAAAAGCGGAAAAAGATCGCATGTTGGCGCAAATGCATAGCGCACAAGCGCGGGTCGCGATTCAGAATCAATTAGAAGGTTTGTCGGTTGATGCGGAAGTACGGGCCTTGTCAAATGTGCGTGATCATATTAAAAATACCGTGGCAGAAGCCAATCTGGGTCAAGAATTACGCGGCTCAGACTTGGATGTGCGTTTAGCTAAGTTACGTCAAAGTAGCGGCTCTGTGACTGCCAAAGCCCAGTTAGATGAAATGAAGAGAGCACGTGCAGCGCAGGCTGCTGGGAACGCTGCTAGTGGCAAAACGATGTAAGGCGATCGTGTTTTCTCCCTTATAAAAATCATCTTGACGGTCAATCGCTTTTCGATTTGGAACCAACATGAACGAGCAGAATGTGAAAATTGATCGCAAACGAGAATTGCCAGTTTGGGCAGAACAAGTCCGGCAAAAATACTTAGCTGGCGAAGCTTCGGTCTTTGTTTTATATGGCAATGTATTTGATCGTTATCTGGTCGATGGCACGGCATATGCGATGACGGAGTTTTTGGCTGACGTCTTATTGAAAGATAATAAGACACGCATTATGGAAGTCAGTTTGGGGCGCGGCGTGCGCTTCCTTCAAGATGCGTCAACAGCGACGAATGCAAGCATGGCAGAAAAGGAAGCCATGTACAGCTATTTAGCAGACAAAGGTATGCCAGGGATTTTTGAATCCATCGAACGTCGCATGCTTGAGCATCCGTCAAACGCAGTGATTTTTCCTTATGCTGGGACCATATTCCCTAATGGCGATCCGCAGTTTATGTCGGTCGAGGATAGAATCGCATTCACCACTTTGCATCGCTGGTCTTTGGATGATGAATTGGCGCAAAAAGATAATGTGATCATCTTGATCAGCGAATCATTGTCTGAGATTAATCCAGCCATCATGTCGAATCCTAAGGTCTCGGCAATCGAAGTCCCTATGCCAAATGAATCGGTGCGCGAATTAGCCGTGCGCCACTATGCACCGAAGATGGAAACACAACAGGTGCAGTTATTGGCCAAGCAGACAGGTGGCTTGAGGGTGATCCAACTCAGTAGCATTGTTGCCGTGGATGGTGCTCAAGGTTTACAAGAAGATCAGCGGCTAGCATTAATTCGTGGCCTATTAGCTGGTCAAGAAAACGCCGAAGCTAGGGCGACGAAATTGGCTTCCATCACAGCGGGTATGACGCCAGATGAAATAGCGCATTTGATTGATCCGGCGAAGATCGCACCAGTGGATCCTGATCCTTATGCCGAGATGTTAGAAGTGGTGCGTAAGCGTAAGCGTGAATTGATAGAGAAAGAGTGCGCAGGTCTGATTGAGTTTATCGAACCCAAACACGATTTAAGTGCGGTTGGTGGTAACGAGCATATTAAGACTGAATTGTTAGAAATTGCCAAAGCGATTAAATCCGGTGATAACACGAGATCACCGATGGGCTTACTTGCTGTCGGCGCGATGGGGGCAGGTAAAACTTTTGTAATTAAAGCCTTCTTGAAGGAAGCAGGACTTTCTGGCGTGAGTCTGAAGAATTTTCGCTCAAAATGGGTCGGTTCTACGGAAGCCAATTTGGAGCGTGTATTGACTGCTGTCAAAGCGATGGGGCCGATTGCCGTGGTGATTGATGAGGGTGATCGCAGTTTTGGCAAACAAGGTGATGACTCTGATGGTGGTACCAGTTCGCGGGTGATTGCCAGACTTAAAGAGTTTATGTCGGATACAGAAAATCGCGGCAAAGTTCTGTTCATTTTAATGACCAATCGCCCTGATAAATTAGATACCGATATCAAACGTCCTGGTCGTCTGGATAGAAAAATTCCCTTCTTTTATGCCGATTCCGCCAGCGAACGTGCTGCCATTGTGCGCGCTATTCTCAATCGCTACGATGTCAAATGCACGATTGATTGGTCGCAAACGGATAGCTTATTTGAGCGCATGCAAGGCTATTCCAATGCCGATTTGGAGGCGGTTGCTTTACTGGCGTTGGAATTTGCAAAACGTGATGACGCGGATGTTGGTGGGGAAATTACACCAGCAATTTTTCAGCAAGCAGTCGATGATTTTATGCCGCCACAAGAAACACAGATGATCGCGTTTATGGAAATGTTGGCGGTATTTGAAACCTCACGTCGCTCCATGTTGCCGGAGCGATTTAAACATATGACGCCACATGAAGTACAACAGCAGCTACAAGTATTGCGCCTCGCGATTTAGGATGAGCCGTGACTTTGTAGGTTTGTACATTTGGTTTTGATTTTGAAGTGTCCTCAAGAAATTTTTTGATAAAAATTTAGTATTCAACTTTCAGGAGAAACTCATGTTTCCATTTTTCGCACCACAAGCCTTGTCTGACAATGCCTTAATTGCAGCGACTAAAACCATGTTGAAAGTCGCTCATACTGATGGCCTGCATCCGGCGGAAGCTGCTTTGATTGAAGCCTTTTATAGTAGTGGCACTAGTGCAGATGGTGCAGCGCAACTCCCGGGCTTTGCTAGTTTGTCGGATGGCATTGCGGATTTTTCCGTTGATGCTAACAGTTTCTCAGACGATCAAGAACGCGAGATGGTCCTTGCTCTCAGCGTCATGACGGGTTTTGCGGACGGTGCTTTTAGTGAGCATGAACAACAAGTCGTTCGAGCGATTGCCAATAGCTTGCAAATTGACGGTGGGCGATTTGATGATATTGTTGACGCCGTGAAAGACCATATGCTGGCGCAATTGTCGCACTTACCTGATGCAGCTTCTGTCGCGGTAGTGGCAAAGGAACTTGGTTAATCAACAGTAGTCTTGTGATTTATCGCAATCACGTTGAAGCAGACTACTTACTTATTCCAATAGATGAACATGAGAAATCAAGAGTCACTGGCCATCAGCAATTGTCATCCAAACGCCGATGATTCCTCACCTGAGAATGCCTGCGATGTCTGTATTACAGCCAGTACAGCACTGGGTATACAAAGATTAAACAGTCAGTGTTTCTGTTTGAGCTTACCGGATGGTGCGTTGAAACAGGCATTGAAGGTAGAGCTGGCGGTGCCAGAAGTATTTGATCTGATAGAACAGCGATGTCCACATTTATTTTCGACGCAGCCAGTCTTTGTATCAAGTAGTCAGCAGCGGCGGATGGCAGCATTAATTACAGCGATTGAAACAGTAGTTGCGCTGCCGTCTTTTCGCGACAAGATTTTAGGTGAAGCGCCGGCAATTGCTCAACATCGGTCGGCCCCCGCGTTAGGTGTCTTTTTTGGCTATGATTTTCATCTGCACGACGAAAAACTAGGTTTGATTGAAGTAAATACCAATGCCGGTGGGGCGATGCTCAATGCAATTTTGGCTCGAGCCCAACATGCATGTTGTACGGTGATGGCAGATATTGTACATAGTGCGGCGACTGTGAAAGCATTCGAGGAAAATATCATCGCGATGTTTCGGCGTGAGTGGCAGTTATCACAGGAACACCAGAATGATAAGCAAGTACAAGAGCGCGAGTTACGGACGATAGCGATTGTTGATGATGCACCAAGCAGTCAGTATTTGTATCCTGAGTTCCTTCTATTTCAACAGTTGTTTACTCGATTTGGTTTGCAGGCGGTGATCGCTGCACCTGATGAATTACGCTGGGAAGATGCAAAGCTTTGGTACGGTGAAACCTGCATAGATCTTGTTTATAACCGTTTAACAGATTTTTATTTGGACGATCCCAAATCAAGTGCCGTACGTCAAGCGTATCTAGGCGATGCCATCGTATTGACACCACACCCGCAGGCACATGCCTTATATGCGGATAAACGTAATTTGGCGATTTGGTCGGATCTAGAACAACTGCAGGCCTTGGGTGTTGATGCTGAAACTCAGGCCTGTTTAATCGCATCGATTCCTCGTACTGAGCCAGTGCGATTAGCGCATGCAGAAAGTTTGTGGGCCAATCGTCGGCATCTATTTTTTAAACCGAATGCTGGCTATGGCGGTCGTGCAGCATATCGTGGAGATAAAATTACTAAACGTGTATGGGAAGAAATTTTGGCGGGGGATTACATCGCGCAAGAAATAATCACACCAGGTGAGCGAGTCGCGGGAACTCCTGAAACGCCAGAGCACATGAAATTTGATATTCGTCAGTACACCTATGATGGCAAAATTCAATGGACTGCAGCTCGTTTGTATCAAGGACAAACTACGAATTTTCGTACGCCAGGTGGAGGCTTTGCCCCAGTCTATGTCATTGACGACGAAGACCTGAATAACAACCGACAACTAATCGAAACATTGTTGGCGTCAACCGATCGGTAGTAAAGATACAGAAGATTCAGAAGATCGAGCGTAACCCAGACATACATTTTTGATCAGACGTAATTCAGATTTGTGACTAAAACTAAGGCGATCGTATCTTGTCGCCGTGCGAGTTAGTCAATTTAGAGAATGGGGCGTAAAGGCAGTAGTTGCATGAACCAAACCTTTAAACGTTTGACTCTGCCGACGTGTTGATCAGGATTGTCGGTTCGCGCATTCCAGCTATTCCCTGTTTGCATATCATTGCGTATTGATCCGGCCAATTCGGTAGCGAGTTGAGGGCTATGAACAATGACACCAACCTCGGTATTGAGATTTTCAGAGCGAGGATCAAAATTGAATGTGCCGATATAGGCGATTTTTCCGTCCACTACCATCGATTTCGCATGTAGGCTAAATACCGCCGGTTTATATTTGTCGATAACAGGTGAATTCAATAATTTGCCGCGACTTTCTGCATCTGGGCGAAACTCGAAAATCTGCACACCCATCGCCAAGAGTTCATCCCGTTGATTTCGATAGCCGCTAAACGCTTGTAGATTGTCGGTTGATGCCATTGAATTGGTGTTGATAATGATCTTCACACCGCGTTGCAAAGTCTCTTGAATTAGGGCTTTAGCCTTGTCGGATAAAACGAGGTAAGGTGATTGAATGATGATTTCCTGTTGAGCACTTTTTACGAGCGCTGCCAATGCGCGCGAGCTGTCACCGCCACCTTGCAAACCCTCAACCCGATTCTTGCCCGGGATATCATGGATGAAATCGACTTGCGTCCATACCATGTCTTTGGTCAGTCGTTCGAATGACTCTGGAATGCTCTTGATCGCTTGCCTGAGTAGTGGATCAAAATTATCATCATCTTTGGCGTAAGCATGTAACTGTTGATAGATCCTGATCACTTCCTGATCACTCAGGTTTGTCTCTCCTTGGAAAAACCGGTGTTCGGCGAATATTTTTTCGACCGGTACACTTAAGGGATGCTGCCAGAAATTGTTGAAATTCTTCCCGACTTCGGTTACTGCCTTTCCCAAAATTAAAGCATCACGGTCACGAAAATTTGCCTCATGGTGAAAGTTAAAGTATTCACTCGCCATATTGCGTCCGCCAGTGATCGCCACCACGCCATCGACCACAAATGTCTTGTCATGCATGCGCTGGTTGACCGATTTGAATTCGTTGACAATGTTCCAAAGACGTTGTCCAGCATTTGTACCAACTCGGTGTTTCGGGTTGTAAATGCGAATATCGACGTTGGGATGCTTTGCTAAGGCAATCAAAGTTTGATCCTCTGCTTCGATCAATAGGTCATCCACAATGACTCTGACTTTCACGCCTCGATTCGCGGCTCTGATCAAAGCTTCCGAGGCAAGCGTGCCAATATTGTCATTGCTCCAAATGAAGTATTGCACCTCGATGCTCTTGGTTGCATGGTCGGCCAGCCACGCACGTGCAAGCAGTGCTTCAAAGCCATTTTCCAAAATATAGGCACCCGTTTGTTCTGGATGTTTGGACGTGACACTCGCAATGTAATTGGGCAAGGACCAAAGTGCCGATGTGCTACCGGTCTTGTTATCTAGCCTAAACTGATTCTCTAAATCGGTATTGGCAGATATCGGTAAGGAGACGCTTTCATAAATCGCCAAATTTTTTGGAAAAGGCCGATCTAAAAACCAGAACAACACAAGCAAACTGAAAATAACGGCATTGAGTTTGAGTTTGTTGAGTGGGGTCATGGAGATTCCAAATTGGGTTAAATGAGCTTGCTGATTTTACAATAATTGTTGAGCCATGCCTATGCGTGTCATGGGGCTTATCACAAATGCTTGCTGAAGTATCGCAATAAGATACTTCATCACTGAATTGTGATAACTATTCTTTGTAAAGTGGAGAGATTGGATGACTTTCGGCATTCTGCAGGCTGTTTGCTAGTGAGAGCTAACAGACAGGAATTAGCGAATATTAATGTTGGTCGCAGCACGCTAAGTGTGCAATAGCACATTGTCAATGCAAGTTAAATGGTCATAGTTCTAAGAATATCGGAAAGGATAAAGATGAACGAGCAAATCGATTTGGCGTCAGGTAGTGCTTTTGTTTTACAAGCACCTGAGGCGATTATGCCAGTAAGTGAGCAAGTCGCTAAGGCTGCGATACCTTTGGATGCCAATATAAAGTCTGCAGTCGATGAGCAGGTGGATCGCTTTATGCAAGGATTATTGACTGAGGATGTGCAAAGTGAAGCTTTCAAAACTCGATTGGATAGTGCTTTCAATTTGGGTAGGGAAGAAATTTCAATTGCTTCTGGCCTGACGCAAGGACGTTTGCTGCAAGCGAATTTTGTGGGGATGGAAGACAGTTCTGCGTTTGTGGCGATTCAAGAAATGCGTGGCCATTTAGACGCCCTCAATCCAGGTAAAGAGGGCGATTTATTTCAGCCACAAAAGTTCTTAGGAATTATCCCGTATGGCAATAAATTGCAAAGCTATTTCCGCAAATATCAAGGCGCTGCAGGTCAATTGCAAAAAAGTATGCAGCAGCTCTACTCAGCACGTGATGATATGCAACGCGATGTGATCGATATTGAGGTAAGCCGTGTAAAACTATGGGACGCTATGCAGAAACTCAATAGCGCTATCTATTTCGCCGAAACTTTAGACGCTCGTTTACAGCAGCGGGTTGAAGTTTTAAAGTTGAGCGATCCGCAACGCGCAAAAGCTTTGGAACAGGAAGTTTTGTTTTACGCCCGCCAAAATTTGCAAGATATGTTGACGCAGCAAGCCGTCTGTACCAACGGTTATTTGGCGCTGGATGTCTTGAAGAAAACTGGGCGTGAAATGATGAATGGTTGTAGTCGGGTTGCGACCACCGGAATGAGTGCCTTGGCAGTTGCGCAAACAGTGGCGCGTGCCACAGGCAATCAGATTAAAGTCATGGATGCACTTGGTGGGATTAATGCCACGATAGAGTCTTTGATTGGTGAAACTGGACGTCAGCTAAACACCCATGCAGACAAGGTCGGACAATTTGCGCAAAATCCCATGATCGGTATCGATAAGTTAAAGGACATGTTCGATCAGACCTTTAAAGCCATGGACGCGATGGATAATTTCCGTAGTAAGGCGATCGAAGTCATGGGACAGAATAATCAAGTCATTCAACAGCAGTTGGAAAAAGCAGAGCAATACCTAGATAGACATCGACAACAGCAGGTGCGTCAAGCAACGCGATCAGAAATTGGTGGTCCGGTTGCGCTGTAATCGATAGTTTAGTGAAATATAATGTAGATTCAATACAAATACCCCTTAGGAGAAATTCACATGGCAACACAATACATTATGCAACGTGACACTGGTGGCTGGCGACTGCAGGTCTGGCTTTCTTTTGGCTTGGCTGTGATTGCCTGCGGTATTGGTGTGATTCAATTGCCGGGTCAGGAATTAGATCGCGCTTTCGTCGCACTTGGTTTGTTTTTTAGCTTATTCGCTTGTTTCGCAGTCGCCAAAATGATACGAGATAATCGCGATGGTCAAGTCGATACCGCTTCTTGGACCATAACGGTTTGGGTGGCGTTTGCGGCCGCGATTTTGCTAACTGCTTGGGGCTTGTGGCGTATGAATATTCCTGTTTGGGAAAAAAACTATATGGTGGTCAGCTGGTTATTTTTGATCAGTTCGACTTTCACCTTGGCTAAAACGGTCCGCGATGCACACGAAGCGGAATTAATGGCGCGTTCTAATTATGTCAGTGACGAAGTAAAAACTTGATTCCTTAGATGTAAATAAAAGAATTTGTTGAGTAGTGCAGAACAACGGCTGAGAATTCCTCGGCCGTTTTTTATTGGTGACCTAGTTTCCTTGATTGATACGTAGCGTTTCAAGCTGTTGATACAAGGAGAATGTGTGTGAATAAAAGTACGCCGTCATTGTTCTTTGTTTTTTCAATGAAATTTCTGTTGCGGATGTTTAGAATGAAGTACCGCCCGTGTCTTAAGGTCCTCTAATTGAAATTTAGTGCAGGATATGCCTAATTCAAATAAGAGTTTTTCCCAAACCAAATGTCGCAGCTCCGAGTCATTAATAAGTTGTAAGTCGAAGTCGCTAGCTTGCCGAATCGCGATCTGAAAATGCTGATTCAAGACACTCAGACAACAGCGATCAAGATCGCTATCTTGAAGATGGGTATCATCCACAAGTAAATTACCCAGGTCGATGAATCGGGGAATCATCTGCGGACCGAGTTGCTTTTGGCGTGAGGCAAATACCTCAAGTGGCTCTCGGTACAAACAAGTAAGGGGACATCAGGGAAAGCCGCTTTTATAAAATTAATTCGGCTAATGTGCCAACTATCATGTTTGATGATTAAATGCGACTCTAGCTGAAAGCGCTTTTGACATAGTGCGGCAATTAGCTGGCGGAAAATCTTGATTCGATCTTCTTGATGTTTCGTGCGCTGACAGTAATTTCTAAAAAACACATCAATGACTGGTGGCTCGGAAAGAACGATGCATTGTTCTAGCGATGCCAGCATTTGCGTGAGGAGAGTCGAGCCGCAACGCGAAACGTGAAAGATAAAAGCACTCGGCGCGATTGGGTCACCATTTCTGCCAATAGCGACATGCTGGTCTTGCATCCGTGGCGTGTATCACGTGTTTGAGCGTCGAGTGAGTTTTGAAAAAGCGACTCGGCAAAACGCGCTTCTTCGATGAAGACCAAACGATCCATCAGATCTTTCTTGATGTTCTACAGCTGCTAGCGCGGCTGTTCGCCATGAGTTTAGGCATGACCAGTTACGTAAAAACCGTGACCAACAACAAAACAACTGATCAGAATATGAATAGTAAGTCAATTCAATCGCTGGTGGGGCGTTGACAGTCACCCGCACACCCAGCACGATGACTGCTGGCCAGCCGTTTGATATGGTGTGGAGCGGTACCGAGCCAACGGCGGTTGCCACTGCGTTTAGCTGTGTTTCACCAGTAGGTGGATTTGTGGGAAGTGCCAGACTGAGTGTGTCAGCTAGTGCGAGTGGTACGGCGGATCCAAACAGGCTTTGAAAGGCTCAACCTGTGCCTGGACTGTTGTCGACGCAGCTGGCAATATTCTGGCTAGTCGCACAGACATAATGAAAACTGTGGCAGCGCCAGTAAACGGTGTGACATACATTCACACGGGTGGTTTGGGTAGTCCTGTTGCCAAGAGTGATGCGAATGGGAACTTAATTGCGGGTAGTCGGACAAGGTATGAACCGTAAGGCATGACGGTGGCTGGTACGGCGACACCGACAATTGGATTCACAGGTCATGTCAATGATTCTGATATTGGTTTGACTTATATTCAGCAGCGGTACTATGATCCGGCCGCGGGGGAGGCTTCAGTCTACGGATCGTGTGCTCACGGACGTAAATACTGTAGCTAGCTTTAATCGGTATACCTACGCGCTGAATAATCCGTATAAGTATATTGATCCGGATGGACGAGAACCCTGTGACATATGTAAGGATGCATTTAAGGCGATTAAAGTCGCATTAAATATTGACACTATGAACAAAGAAATGGAAAAAGTGGAGGCACGAAGAGTTTATGCCGATACTCATAATCAAGTCGATGCGGCAAAAGGTGAGAGAGTCATATCAACGAATCCCAAAACAGGGCGCCCCTTTATTGTCGACCAAATGCACCAAACTCGTAAAGATTTCAAGGAAAACGACCAGTCCGCAATGATAGTCGCAGAGAATACTGTAGCTATCATCAAAAACGTGTCAGGGGCAAAAATACCAGGTAGTCAAATTATTTCAGCGATTAATAATGCAGAAAAAATTGAGAAGAAGATTGAAGAAAAAATTAAACAGAAAGCTAAGGATATAAAAGCAGATCTAAATAAATGATTTTTAATTATTTAAATATAAATGCCTTTTAATTAGGTTTGATCAACGATTATCCGCTTTTCCCAGTGGAATTACGGAACTTTTTTTGTGATTAATATAAGATTTAGTATGGGTTAATTAAGTGAATTTAAATTTAGCTCCAAAATCTAAGGTTAAAAAGATAATGAGATTTATTTTTTCTTTAATATTTCTATTTATTTTGTCAGGCTTTTCTTTTTACGTTGGGCGGTTCTTTCCACTCAATTCAATAGAGAAATTTCATGTTTTAGGTTTTGACACAAAAGCATCTATTTCATCTGAGTACTATTTATCTATACCTAGTGGACCTGAGGAAATTCAATTCTTGGGAAATAGTGGAAATACAATATTACTAGGAGGAGTTCCAACAAATGAATTTCTTGATTATCTAATTAAGAACAAAGTAAGTGAAATGACAAAATGCGGTGTAAATTTAATGCATGGGGAAAATTATTTGTGGGCAATAATTTATAGTAATAAAAATTATGCCTTTTTCGGAGGAGACGAATCGTATAAAACCTCGAATGTTTTTATTGAAGAAATTTGTATGAATAAAGAGAATGGAATAACATGGCCAAAGCGATCAGCTCCACTTAATAAAACCACAGAAGACAGCCAGGTAGGGCGGATGAAACCCGCGCTGTAGTTGTGCTGGCGACGGCAAGTGATTCAGCGGATATGCCAGGTAAATCGCTTGTCTTTCTCGATGTTCGCGGCCCTGACGATTATCACGACCTTAATGGAGAGTGGCAAAATTCACTCCTTCATCATTCACTGCCGCGCTGACGATTCGACAAAGGTAATCGGCTCACAAGTGCGACAGGCAAAGGGACAAAATAGCTAACCAGCCGCACTTTTAAAAGCATCCAAATAAAAAATTAAAAATGTGCTTGCACAAACCACTGATTTTTTATACAGTGTCGACATGTATTGATTTGAACAAATTTTTGAAGCGGGTTTGGTTTCGCATCCCGATTTGAATCACAATATTTTTTACTGACCTTAGCACTCACCTGGAAAAGATCATGGACGATAGAAAAACGGATAACAGCGCAGATAAAAGCAAAGCATTAGCGGCAGCCTTAGCGCAGATCGAAAAACAATTCGGCAAGGGTTCCATCATGCGCTTAGCAGATGGCGCTTCGATTGAAGAAGTACAGGTAGTGTCGACAGGTTCTTTGGGCTTGGATATTGCGCTTGGTGTAGGTGGTTTGCCACGTGGTCGTGTGATTGAAATTTATGGTCCTGAGTCCTCTGGTAAAACAACAATGACTTTGCAAGTAATTGCGGAAATGCAAAAACTAGGCGGCACTTGTGCGTTTATCGATGCTGAACATGCTTTGGATGTCGGTTACGCACAAAAATTAGGGGTCAATTTGAATGACCTTCTGATTTCCCAACCAGATACTGGCGAGCAAGCACTGGAAATTACGGACGCCTTGGTGCGTTCTGGTAGTGTCGATCTGATTGTGATCGACTCTGTCGCTGCCTTAACACCAAAAGCGGAAATTGAAGGCGATATGGGTGATTCTTTGCCTGGCTTGCAAGCTCGTTTGATGTCTCAAGCATTGCGTAAATTGACCGGCAGTATCAACCGTACCAATACAACCGTGATCTTCATTAATCAGATTCGTATGAAGATTGGCGTGATGTTCGGCAGCCCAGAAACCACGACAGGTGGTAATGCACTTAAATTCTACGCTTCGGTACGTTTAGATATTCGTCGTACTGGTTCTATTAAAGCTGGTGATGAAGTAATCGGTAACGAAACTAAAGTGAAAGTCGTGAAGAATAAAGTTGCACCACCATTTAAAGAAGCGCATTTCGACATTCTTTACGGTGCAGGCACTTCACGTGAAGGTGAAATCCTCGATTTGGGTGCAGACTGCAAAATTGTTGAGAAATCAGGTTCTTGGTATAGCTACAATGGCGAGAAAATCGGGCAGGGTAAGGACAATGCGCGTAATTTCTTGATCGAGCGTCCTGCTTTGGCACATGAAATTGAGAATAAAGTGCGCGAACAATTGGGTGTGCCTTTGTTACCAGCATTGCCGTCGGAGTAATTTTATATAGGGTCGTTGAGTGAACCCGCTTTTGTTTAGAAGATCACGTTAGTCTTAAGTCGGCCTGCTTGGTAACAAGAGGTCGACTTTTTTTATACATCGAATTCAGAATGATGTGAGAGTTTTGTTGAAACTGAAGGTACTTTTGAATGATGTCTTTTGCGCTTGAGGTGCCAAGACGGAACTTCAATTAAGTTAGTGCTTCAAGGCGGCATGTCAAAGCGATGCTTCAAGGCCTGGTATTCAATGGGAAAACTGCGTAAAAATTAGAATGAAATGCAAACTTTATGATGAAGCCAAAATTGAGTTTAAAAGGTCGTGCTTTGCGCTATCTTTCTATGCGTGAACATAGTCGACATGAGTTGGCGAGAAAACTGTCTCCTTATGTCCAAGATACAGATGATTTAGAGGCTTTGTTAAACTTTTTAGAAGACTCGAAATTCTTATCTGATCAACGATTTTCCGAAGCACTTGTCAATAAGCGACAAGCTAGATTTGGTAATCACAAAATTATGGCTGAGTTGTTGAGCCATAATTTAGATAAGGATGATTTGCAAGACCTGAAGCATGAATTACGAGAAACAGAAGAGCTACGAGCCATTGAGGTTTTGCATAGAAAATTTTTAATGCCGCCTTCTGATCATGGGGAAAAATCCAAACAAATGCAATTTTTGGCGCAGCGTGGGTTCTCTGGCACCGCGATCAATGCCGCAATACGTGCGCCACGCTCTTCATGTGATCTCATTGAGGATTGAATCTCGCTTAATTAGTTTGTTTTGAAGTTCGTACAATGAACTTTTATTCGCTAGTCAGTGGTCGTACAGGAATCAAGACTACGATTGAAGCATTTATTTTTTTATGATGCCGCTCACAATAATTGGTCTAACCAAATAATGGAATTAGTCGGTGAGCTGTGCTAGAATCCACAGGTTTTTTGCAACGCCGCAAGAGCGGCTGTTACCGTAGAAGCTACGATAACGCACGCAATTGTGGCTTTTTATATTCGAATTGCCGCCAGCAGGCATGATGTTCTTAACCATACTCACTACTTATATTGCTCAAAATGTTGAGCATGATGTTGCTTTCCAAGCTTCCATGCGAGCCTTGGGTGAGAGTGTGTGTGATTGTCAGCAGCGTGTATGTGCTCGGATTCAGCTAAACCAGATCAATACTCAAAGACTGCTCCAATGTTTTTAATAAGACGTAACGCCAATTGTGGTCGTTGCGTTTTTTTGTTTGGGCTTTGGGTTTTTGTGTGAACACGGGCATTTTTTAGAATTTATGGTTTTGCTTTATAAGCTTTGTTGAGCTTGTTGTCGTATTTTTTTGTTCTATTTTTGTTTTACTTATTTAACCAATACCTCAGTGTCTGAAGGGAAGTCGTATGAAAATCCATGAGTATCAGGGTAAAGAAATCCTCCGTAAATACGGAGTGACCGTACCGCGCGGTATCCCATGCATGTCCGTTGAAGAAGCAGTCAAAGCTGCCGAAACTTTAGGCGGTCCAGTATGGGTAGTTAAAGCACAAATTCACGCCGGTGGCCGTGGTAAAGGCGGAGGCGTTAAAGTTGCTAAATCCATGGAGCAAGTACGCGAATACGCTGAAGCGATCATGGGCATGCAATTGATCACGCACCAAACTAGCCCAGAAGGTCAAAAAGTACGTCGCTTGTTGATCGAAGAAGGCGCGGACATCAAGAAAGAATTGTACGTGAGTATGGTCACTGACCGTATCAGTCAGCGTGTTGTGTTGATGGCGTCCTCCGAAGGCGGTATGGATATTGAAGAAGTGGCTGAATCTCATCCAGAGTTGCTGCACTCTATCGCGATCGATCCTACAGCTGGCTTGCAAGACGCTGAAGCAGATGACATCTCCCGCAAAATCGGTGTGCCAGAAGGCTCTATCGAAGATGCACGTGTACAGTTGAAAGGCTTGTACAAAGCTTTCATGGAAACTGATTGCTCTTTGGCAGAAATCAATCCTTTGATCTTGACAGGTTCGGGCAAAGTGATCGCGTTGGATGCTAAATTTAACTTCGACGCGAACGCTTTGTTCCGTCAACCAGAAATTGTCGCTT
>JAYVHZ010000407.1:0-4620 GCA_043770645.1 Undibacterium sp.
TTAATGGTCCCATTGGAGAAATCCAACTAATACCCATACCAACAGAAGTTCTTAAATCCTGTGCACGGATTTTTTGACCTTCATCAAAGACGTTACCAACGTCGAAGAAAGTAAACCAACGCAAAGATTTATCTGCCCCAGGGAAAGGAACTTGCAATTCTACATTACCGATGATACGTGTGGCACCACCTAACGTGTCGCCACGAGGATCTTTCGTCCCTAAAGAACCAGGCTCATAGCCACGGACCGAACCAATACCACCAGCATAAAAATTTTTAAAGACAGGGTAAGGCTTACCCGACAAACCATGTCCATAATTGATCTCACCGTTCATTGCCAAAATGACAGATCGATAAACTGGCTTGAAATACTCATGCTTATAAATCGCACGATAATATTTAAATTCCCCGTAAGCGGAAAGCTCAAGATTAATCCGTTGATACCGGCCGATTGATGGTGTCAATACATTATCGCGACTGTCGCGCTGCCATGCTACGGAAAGTGGGATGGAATCATTCGTCGCACTACCTACACCCCACAATGGATTTGTAGGGTCCTTGATAATATCTCTTCCGCCAAAGTCAGCAACATACTTCAAGTAACGATAAGGGCTATCGGTGTAAGTATCAATTTTAGAGCGTTCTAATCCTATTCCGAAAAACACGGTATCGAGTTCCGAAAAAGGAATACCGTAGCGAATATTTCCACCAGAAGACTGAATACGGTAATAACCATAAGAGCCGATCGGCGGCAAGGAAGTACGAACATAGGCATCGATACTGCGACTGACACCATCGTCTGTCACATAAGGATCCACGTGAGTCAAAGCAATAGTACGATTGTATTTACTCGTATTAATATCGAGGCCAATCGTATCACCACTACCAAAGGCATTCACTTGTTGAATTGAGCCCGTAATAGTAACTTTCTCAGCGCTAGAATAACCAGCACCAATCATGATATTGCCGGTTGGTTTTTCGGTTACACTCAAGTTCACATCGACTTGATCAGTACTAGTAGGGACTTCAGGCGTATCGACTGTAACTTCCTTAAAGAAGCCTAAGTACTCGACGCGGTCGCGTGAAACTTTAATCTTTTCTCCGTCATACCAAGAGCCCTCAAACTGTCTGAATTCACGGCGAATGACTTCATCACGAGTGCGCGTATTGCCTGCAAGATTGATGCGACGTACATAGACGCGTTTCCCTGGATCAACAAAAATAGTGAAAGCGACTTCTTTTTTCTCTTTATCAACCAACGGATTCGCAACCACGTTGGCAAATGCGTAGCCAAAATTACCCATACGATCGGAAATACGCTTGGTGCTTGCTGTCAACAAACCAGCATTGTAGGTTTCATTTTTTTTCAGAAGAACGAGAGAAGCGAGTTCATCTTCACGTCCAAAAGTTTCGCCTTCGACCTTGACCTCTGTGACTTTATACTTATCACCTTCATCAATATTCACCGTGATATAAACTTGCTTCTTATCAGGCGTAATCGAAATCTGGGTCGAGGTGACTTGCATCTCTAAATAACCACGATTTTGATAAAACGAACGAATTGTTTCAACGTCACCAGACAACTTCTGTTTAGAGTATTGATCTGCTTTCGAATACCAGCTAAACCAAGTCGGCGTGCTTAATGTCAGCATTTCTTTCAATTCACTATCGGAAAATGCTTTATTCCCGATGATATTGATTTGCGCAATTTTGGCGATAGCGCCTTCATCTACAACAAAAGTCACATTAACGCGGTTGCGTTCGATAGGCGTAATTGTGGTCGTAATCTGTGCGCCATATAAACCGCGTGACAAATACTGTTTCTTTAATTCTTGTTCAGCACGATCAACGGTTGCTTTGTCAAAAATGCGGGTCTCACCAACACCGATATCTTTCAATGCTTTTACTAATTGTTCTTTTTCAAATTCTTTAGTGCCTGTGAAATCAACAGTAGAAATGGTTGGGCGCTCATCTAGTAAGACGACCAACACTCCATCTTCTACTTCGATTTGAACATCTTTAAAAAAGCCTGTCGCAAACAGGGCTTTAATTGCAGCAATACTTTTTGCATCATTAAAGACTTCGCCAACGCGAACTGGCAAGTAACTGAAGACAGTCCCAGCTTCGGTTCTTTGCAAACCTTCGACGCGAATCTCTTTGACTGTAAATGGTTCAATTGCGAGGGCATGACCGGAACACAAAGCTAAGGCTGCTGTGGCGAGGAGGTGACGAGGAAATGCTGGCAAAGTTAAATTCTCTAATGGTAATTTCATTGGGGTTTTTCAGTCTCAATATTTCTACTTGATTGCAGCTTTTACAATACAGCAATGAATAAGCTGCGTATTATGACATCTGTCGGACGATATCATTAAAAAAAGCGACAAGCATTAAACACAACAGCACAGTTAGCCCTCCTCGCTGTGCCATCTCTACATATTTCTCTGGGATTGCTTTCCCAGTTAAAACTTCCAGCGAATAATACAACAAATGGCCGCCATCTAACACAGGTATGGGTAGCAAATTCATCACTCCCAAGCTAATACTGATTAATGCGATAAATTGCAAGTAGCTAATCCATCCAACTCTGGCAGTCTGACCTGCATAATCGGCAATCGTAATCGGACCCGTGATATTGCGCCACGACACTTCGCCAGTCAGCATCTTCCCTATCATTTTTAACGTCAAGACACTGGTATCCCAAGTGCGCACCGCTCCACGATAGACCGCATCTGAAGCAGAATACGATAACACGGTCATCTCCAACTGCCCCTGTGGTGCGACTTGAATCCGTCCAATCAATTTGCCATTTTCTTCCACTGCATCAGGTGTAACCACGACCTCAAACTCTTGCCCAGAACCCAGCACCAACATCGTCAACGGTTTATTCGGGGATGCGTTGACGACATCCCGAAATGCCTGGCTATCCAATACCGCTTGCTCATTGATTTGAATCACCTGATCACCAGGCTTAAGCCCGGCTTTACTAGCTGGCCCACCGGCAACGACATCATTGAGTATCGCTGGAGGACGGAAAAACTCTATGCCTATTTTTTGTAAAAAATCCGACTCAAAATCGACGGCACTCAATTTAGACAGAGGAAGTTTAAATTCCAAATGATCAAGACTAGAACTCCGAGCGAGATTCTTACGCGCAACTTGTATACGAACCTCCTGCTTATCCATGCCCAATTGCAGTAGTTTCCATCGCATATCTGACCACGATTGAATCTGTTCGCCATTGATACGCTGAACCAAATCACCATGCCGTAAGCCCGAAGTATAAGCAAGCGATGTCTCCGAAGCGATGCGCATCTTCGCGACCGGATCTGGAGTGCCATGTGTAAATAAAGCGGCGAATAAAACGATTGCCAAAATAAAGTTAAAAATCGGTCCAGCCGCAACAATCGCAATTCGCTGCCAAACAGATTTTCGAGAAAAATCACCAGCTAATTCCTGTGCCGTTGCTTGAGAAGTATCAACTTCGCGCGAGTCATAAAATTTAACGTAACCACCTAAAGGAATCGCTGACAAAGTCCATTCAGTTTCACTATTACCAAACTTTTTTATCCACAGCGGCTTACCCATGCCAACCGAGAAACGCAAAACTCTGACGCCGCATAAACGAGCGACCCAAAAATGTCCCAGTTCATGAAAGATAATGAGAATGCCAAGCGCAAAAACAAATGCGAGCGCTTTCTGAATTAAAATTTCAAGCATATGAAAGCCCGCATTTCGTAACAACACTGGCAGCAATTCGACGCGCATTTTTGTCAACCGCGAGAATTGATTCCAAATCAGACAAGTGCTGTGCTGGCAATTGTTCTAATGTAGAAGTAACGACTTTTTCTATTTGCATAAAACCGAGTTTACCTTGCAAGAATGCGTCGACGGCGATTTCGTTTGCAGCATTTAACACCGTTGGTGCCGACCCGCCATCACTTAAAGCTTCATAGGCCAAGCGCAAACACGGAAAGCGTTCCATATCAGGCTTGAAGAAATTCAGCTGTAGGAATTGACTCAAATCCAAAGGTGCCACTCCAGACGCGATACGCTCTGGATAAGCAAGACCGTAAGCGATCGGTGTACGCATATCAGGGTTACCTAATTGCGCAAGCAAAGACCCGTCTACATAAGAAACCATAGAATGAATCAAACTTTGCGGATGAATCAAAACTTCGATCTTATCAACTGCAGCACCAAACAACCAATGTGCCTCGATGACTTCCAAGCCTTTGTTCATCATGGTGGCTGAGTCGACTGAAATTTTTCGCCCCATCACCCAGTTAGGGTGCGCTATAGCTTCAGCTGAAGTCACTTGTGACAAGGTAGAAATTTCACGATTAAGAAACGGGCCGCCGGAAGCAGTTAGTATGATCTTGGAAATGCCACTAGCATCTAAATCGCGTTGATAACCATGCGGCAGACATTGAAAAATGGCATTATGTTCACTATCAATCGGCAATAAGGTCGCACCACTTTTAGCAACGGCATCAATAAACAATTGCCCAGACATGACCAAGGCTTCTTTATTCGCCAACAAAATTCTTTTGCCAGCCTGCGCTGCAGCGAGTGAAGCAGGCAAACCTGCGGCGCCAACAATAGCGGCCATCACCACATCGGT
>JAYVHZ010000408.1:0-5814 GCA_043770645.1 Undibacterium sp.
GAGATATTCTTCATGCTTTCCTCTGCGTTCTCTGCGCCTCTGCGGTTAAAGATTTTGATCTTCATTGACTGATCTATTTCAAACGCAATTCAGCACTACGGGCATGCGCTGGTAGGCCTTCGCCATAAGCGAGTTCCGCTGCGATCTTACCTAGTGTCTGTGCGCCCTGCTCGCTGACTTGGATCATCGAAGAGCGCTTCTGAAAATCGTACACGCCCAAGGGTGAGGAAAAACGTGCAGTACGCGAAGTTGGCAAAACATGATTCGGGCCAGCGCAGTAATCGCCTAAAGACTCCGATGAAAAACGCCCAAGGAACATCGCACCAGCATGACGAATTTGATCCGCCCATTGCTGTGGATTTTCTGCGGAAATTTCTAAATGCTCTGCTGCAATCTCATTCGCGATATCGCAAGCTTCTTGCATGTCACGCACCTTGATTAAGGCACCACGATCTTTAAGCGAAGTAAGAATAATTTCTGCACGTGGCATGGTCGTAATCAACTTATCGATGCTCGCGTGAACTGCATCAATGTAGGCTGCATCAGGACATAACAAAATCGACTGCGCGAGTTCATCATGTTCGGCTTGCGAGAACAAATCCATCGCGACCCAATCAGGGTCAGTGGTGCCATCACATAAGACTAAAATTTCAGATGGGCCTGCAATCATATCGATACCGACGGTACCGAATACACGACGTTTGGCATTCGCGACATAGGCGTTGCCAGGACCAACGATCTTATCAACTTGCGGAATGCTGTCCGTGCCGTATGCTAAAGCAGCGACGGCTTGCGCACCGCCGATGGTGAACACACGGTCAACGCCAGCGATTGCGGCGGCAGCTAATACCAAGGGATTGCGCACGCCATCTGGAGTTGGCACGACCATAATGATTTCGCGCACGCCTGCGACTTTGGCAGGAATCGCGTTCATCAATACAGAAGATGGATAAGCCGCTTTACCGCCAGGCACATAAATGCCAACGCGATCTAAAGGTGTGACTTTCTGCCCGAGCACTGTGCCGTCGGCTTCGGTGTATGAAAAACCAGCAGAACCACACTCACGCTTTTGTACTTCGTGATAAGCACGCACACGCTCCGCTGCAGCTTCTAATGCGTTGCGGCGTTCACTAGAAATACTGGCTAAGGCTGCATGCAAATCAGCTTGTGGAATTTCCAAGGTTTGCATGCTACTGACAGTCGCTAAGCGATCAAAACGCTGTGTAAATTCGAGCACAGCAGCATCACCACGGGTTTTCACCGCCTGCAAAATTTGTACAACACTTTGATCAATCGCCGCGTCTTCGCTCGCTTCGAACGCTAACAATTGACGCAAGGTTTGTGCAAACCCGGCTTGTGTAGAATCCAAACGAGTGAGAGCTGTAGCAAAAGAAATAGCGGAAGACATTATTTGCCCTCCGAAGCACGTTCAAAGGCTTGCAAAATAGGTTGTAAGCGTTCGCGTTTCAATTTCAATGCAGCTTGATTCACCACCAAGCGCGATGAGATATCCATAATCTCTTCGACTTCGACCAAGTTGTTCGCGCGCAGCGTATTGCCGGTGCTAACCAAATCAACGATCACATCCGATAAGCCAACCAACGGTGCTAATTCCATCGATCCATACAGCTTGATCAAATCGATATG
The DNA here is from genome assembly GCA_043770645.1 of Undibacterium sp. Lineage (GTDB taxonomy): Bacteria > Pseudomonadota > Gammaproteobacteria > Burkholderiales > Burkholderiaceae_D > Undibacterium. Next base: position 1,648 of record JAYVHZ010000408.1, read on the forward strand.
CACGCCTTTGCTAGCAAAATGCTGGCGTGCCGTTTCCGTATACTTGGTCGCAACCCGCAAACGCGCACCGTGACGCACCGCTGTTGCGTAGTCAAAGCCAACCGAGACCGCAACTGACATACGACATTTGGCAATTCCCAAATCGATAGGCTGATACAGTCCAGCTCCGCCATGTTCGAACAACACATCTTTACCCGCCACACCGAAATCCGCAGCACCGTATTGCACATAAGTCGGTACGTCCGAAGCGCGCACTATGATCACACGTACATCGGGATCGTTGGTCGATAAAATCAACTTACGTGATTTTTCAGGATCTTCCGTGACGTGAATACCGGCCGCTTCCAACAGCGGTAAGGTTTCTTCAAAAATCCGTCCTTTGGATAAGGCCAAAGTTAGTTGCTGAGAACTCATATCGATTTACTTTTCTATTTAGCTTGCTCCAAGAAGCCTCTAAAAATTCAATTGTAGGGATGCAGTGCTAGACGCTTCCCGCAACAATACTCCGGTATTGTGAGGGCAAGCAACGACGCAATGCGCCCTAGAATTGGATTTTTAGCGGTTTCTTTATTTTACGCGTTGAATTTGCGCACCTACCGCAGACAACTTGACTTCCATGCGGTCATAGCCACGATCCAAGTGATAAATGCGATCGATTAAGGTTTCGCCTTGCGCTGCCAAACCGGCGATCACCAATGACGCTGATGCCCGCAAATCGGTTGCCATCACTGGTGCGCCGATCAATTTTTCCACGCCACTGACGATCGCTGTATGTCCGTCGATTTCAATATGCGCGCCAAGACGATTCATCTCTTGTACATGCATGAAGCGATTTTCAAAAATCGTTTCAGTGACGCGCGCTGTGCCATTTGCTAAGCAGTCAAGCGCCATGAATTGCGCTTGCATATCGGTCGGAAAACCCGGGTATTCGGTCGTGCGGAAGCCGACTGCTTTTGGACGTCCACTCATTTGTGCGCGTATCCAATCCGGGCCGGTTGTAATGATCACACCTGCTTCGCGCAATTTATCTAAAGCCACATCCAAAATATCACTGCGCGTATTCTTGACAGTCAGATCACCACCTGTCGCTGCTACCGCGCAAAGGAAAGTCGCCGTTTCGATGCGATCAGCAATAACCGTATGTGTTGCACCATGTAAGGCATCCACGCCTTGAATTACCAAACGATCTGTTCCGATGCCAGTAATCTTGGCACCCATGGCGACTAACAAGTTCGCTAAGTCGGTCACTTCTGGCTCGCGTGCTGCGTTTTCCAATACGGTTTCGCCATCAGCCAAAGTCGCTGCCATCAACAGGTTTTCTGTACCTGTCACCGTGATCATATCGGTCACGATACGTGCGCCGCGCAAACGCTTGGCTTTGGCGTGGATATAACCCGCTTCGATAGTGATTTCAGCACCCATAGCTTGCAAGCCTTTGATGTGCTGATCGACAGGACGTGAGCCAATTGCACAACCGCCCGGCAGGGAAACTTTCGCTTCGCCGAAACGTGCCAGTAAAGGACCGAGCACCAAGATCGAGGCGCGCATGGTTTTGACCAAATCGTAAGGCGCTTCCAACTTATCAATCGCTGCGCCGTTTAGGGTCACGACACCGTTCTCTTCCGTAACTTGCAAACCCATTTGCTTGAGCAATTTCAGCATGGTCGCTACGTCTTGCAAATGCGGGACGTTGTGCAAGACGACATCACCAGCGCTTAACAAGCCTGCGCACAAAATCGGTAAGGCTGCATTCTTTGCGCCAGAAATAATAACATCGCCATTGAGACGATTGCCGCCTGTAATCAGTAACTTGTCCATGTTTATTTAAATTCTTCCGGAGTTAAAGTTTTCATCGACAAAGCATGAATTTCTTCACGCATGCGGTCGCCCAAAGCGGCATACACAAGTTGATGACGTTGAATTAAACGCTTGCCTGCAAAGGCGTGGGAAACAATCACTGCGGTGAAGTGTTGACCATCGCCTTCCACTTCGAGATGTGTACATTCCAAGCCGGAAGCGATGTAATTTTTAATTTGGTCTGGTGTAGGGAACACGATAATTCTTCCTAAAATATTTTCTAAAGTTTAATCTACGTTGCGCATTACAGTAACTCAGTGACACACTCAGTGTCGTAATTCATAACCACTACGCAACATCTGCATTGCCACGCCCGTCAACACGATCAGGAAAGCCGCAACAATCAACAGGCTTCGCACAGGATCAACATCCGACTGTCCTGAAAAGCCATAACGGAAGCCATCAATCATGTAGAAAAACGGGTTGAAATGCGAAATCGTTTGCCAAATCGGTGGCAGTGAATTAATCGAATAAAACACGCCAGACAAAAAGGTTGCAGGTACGATCACGAAATTTTGAAAGCCTGCCAATTGGTCAAATTTCTCCGCCCAAATGCCGACAATCAAACCCATGGTGCCAAGCACAAAAGCACTCATGACCGCAAATAAAGCAATCCACAAAGGCGCACTAAAACTCAAGTGGGCGAACCAAGCTGTCACCACCAACACACCTAGGCCAACTGCCAAGCCGCGTACTACGGCAGCTAACACATAGGCAAAAAACATTTCCCAATGTGACAGTGGCGGCAACATGATGAACACCAGATTGCCGGTAATCTTTGATTGGATCAAAGACGAAGAGGCATTCGCAAACGCATTTTGCAAAACGCTCATCATCACCAGACCCGGAATCAAAAATGCCATGTAAGTGACGCCATGCACTTTAACGTGACCTTCGAGCGCCTGGCCAAAAATCAGCAGATACATCATCGCCGTCATGATAGGTGCAGTAATGGTCTGCGTTGCGACCTTCCAGAAGCGTAAAACTTCTTTATACAATAAGGTGCGGAAGCCTATCATTGTGGATTTCCCCCACCCATAATTTGTAAGAACACATCTTCCAGATCCGCTTGTTGCAAGTGCAAGTCTTCAATGACACAACCCGCGCTCCGTAAGCTCGCCAGAATTGGTTCAACTTCAGCGTAATTCGTGATCCGCAACGCAAAGCTATTGGTTTCTGCTTGCGACTCCGCCGGAATAATTAAACTATGCAAAGAGGATGGCAAGGGGGCTGACAATGAGCCTTGTGCCAACTGCACTTTCATTTGCGAACCAGAGATGCGCTTAATGAGAGCGGACATGGTATCGAGCGCCACCACTTTACCGGCTTTGAGCATCGCAACCCGATTACACAAGGCTTGTGCTTCTTCCAGATAATGGGTGGTCAACACGATGGTGTGACCTTCACGATTTAGGCGTGCAATAAATTTCCATAAAGTCTGGCGCAATTCAACATCGACACCTGCGGTCGGCTCATCCAAGATGATGACCGGTGGTTTATGAACGAGAGCCTGTGCAACTAAGACCCGGCGCTTCATACCGCCAGATAAAGCACGCATATTCGCATCGGCTTTATTGGTCAGATCGAGATTTTCCATCACTTCATCAATCCAAGCATCGTTGTTCTTGATGCCAAAGTAACCTGATTGCAAACGCAAAGTTTCGCGCACGGTAAAGAAAGGATCGAACACCAATTCTTGCGGCACAACACCGAGCTTACTACGTGCGGCACGATAATCACTCACCACATCATGCCCTTGCACCAAAACTTGCCCTGAATCGGCACGATTTAAGCCAGCAATGATTGAGATCAGCGTCGTTTTACCAGCACCATTCGGTCCGAGCAAGCCAAAAAACTCGCCTTCTTCAATGGAGAGCGAAACGCCACCTAAAGCCTGTAGCGGTTTGCCGGCAGACTGATAGGATTTCTGTACATTGCTAATTTGTATGGCGGCCATGTGGCATTCGCGCTTATGCGCATTGATTGTGAACTCGGAATTCGCTAAACATCGTCCAGATAATTACGTACTTAAGGGCGAACTCTTAGTTCAAAAATACAAAACGAGATCGTGGCAATTGCCGTAAAAACCTAGGATTATAGGGGATTTTGTCTGCTAATGGGTTGCGGTTTATCGTTGCGCTTGTATAGACAATTTAAACCAGCTGAGATGAGGATCAATGTCGCTCGAGTGGGGCAGCTTCGACTACGTGAAAGAATTCAGTCAAGCCATAAAGAGAAATTAGGCTAATTAAGCTTGCAGGAACACCAATGAATTGCAAAGAACGGTTCGAAGCCTGAGCCTGACGTTGC
>JAYVHZ010000409.1:0-2898 GCA_043770645.1 Undibacterium sp.
CAGTAAGCCGTTTGACCCTCACGCATTAAACCAAATCCTTGAAAAATGGCTACAGCACAAACACGTCGAAGCGATCATTAAAGGAGATGCGCCCATCGAAAGATGGTCCGACTTCGAAAGAGGCGTCAACCAGCTAGCATCAGTTGACAGCAAACGTGGACTGCAGCTGTCCGGCCACAATGTTGAACTTTATCGCAAATTGCTGCAGCGATTTGCAGAGTCGCAAGGAACAAGCGTGCTCAAGTTACGAGACACGAGAGAATCAGATTTCGCCAGCACTGATTTTAAACGTCTGCTCCACACCTTAAAGGGACTAAGTGGGACGATAGGCGCGGAGCAATTAGCGTCCGACATTGCTCAACTTGAATCGATATTGGATAACTCAAATCGCCTTGAAGACGTCAGCAGCATCGCTTTACTGCGGTTGGGTCATATCGCAAACTTGCTTGACTCAACCATCAAAGAGCTTCTCGCCTTCCTAAACACGTTACATAAAATCGAGCCGAATCCTGACCAGACCTTGACAAAGAATACGGCACAAATTATTGACTCGCTAGTGAGCTTATTAGGTGCTGCCGATTCCGAAGCAATCGATTTTTTTCAGACGCATTTAAACGAGTTTTCCAGCATTTTGTTCGACAAGGACTTCTTGGCGATATCTAACGCGATTGAGAACTATGAGTTCGACTTAGCAATATCACTTTTGCGCACCCAGAAAAAGGAAAGTAATTCTAAGGCAAAGCAAAGTTAGAAGCCTATTTTACAACTCAAGAACTTTAAAATATATTTATGACGCAGTGCAATATTTTAGCGTTATACTTGCCCCTAACTTGTCCATTTTGGTGATTCAAAAAATTCCCACAATAGGAAAGCAATTCCGTCAACAACCAGGAAAATGCGAACATGCTTTATCAACTCCATGAATTAAATCGCTCGTTTTTGAATCCCCTCACCAAGTGGGCAGAGGCTTCATCAAAATTATTCGCGAATCCTATCTCGCCACTAGCGTATACGCCGTATTCTCAAAGAATGGCAGCAGCTTACGAATTAATTTTCCGTCTCGGTAAAGAATATGAAAAACCTGAGTTCAATATTCAATTTACGAAGATTGACGGAGAGACAGTTGAAATTATTGAAGATCATGCGATCTCCAAACCGTTTTGTAAGTTGATTCATTTCAAGAAGAATCTCTCTGCCGCAAAACGTCAATCCATAAAATTAGAGCAACCAAAAGTACTCATCGTGGCACCGCTGTCTGGTCACCACGCCACGCTCTTACGCGACACAGTTCGTAGCTTATTGCCGACCCATGATGTGTATATCACCGACTGGATCGATGCCCGCATGGTGCCATTATCAGCGGGGCCATTTCACCTGCATGATTATATCTACTACATACAAGAATTTATCCGCCACCTCAGCCCGGATTTGCACGTCATTTCGGTCTGCCAACCGACAGTTCCGGTTTTGGCTGCGATCGCATTAATGGCGACCGACAATGATCCGGCTTTACCCAAAACAATGACCATGATGGGCGGGCCAATTGATGCACGTAAGTCACCAACGCAAGTCAATACTTTAGCGACCGAGAAGAAGTTTTCTTGGTTTGAGAATTCAGTTATTTACAATGTGCCAGCAAACTACCCAGGCTTCGGCCGCAAGGTCTACCCAGGTTTCTTACAGCACACGGGTTTCGTCGCGATGAACCCGGATCGTCACGCGCAAAGTCACTGGGACTTCTACCAACATCTTGTTCAAGGCGATGACGAATCTGCCGAACAGCATCGTAAATTCTATGATGAATACAATGCGGTACTAGATTTACCTGCCGAATACTATTTAGAAACAATTAAGACCGTCTTCCAAGAATTCAGCCTTCCACGCGGCACTTGGGATGTACAAGGCAAATTGGTTCGTCCACAAGATATCAAGACGGTCGCCTTGTTTACAGTCGAAGGCGAATTAGACGATATCTCTGGGCCTGGTCAAACACAAGCAGCGCATGAACTTTGCTGCAACATTCCGCCTAACATGAAACAAGATTTTGTTGCACCTGGGTGTGGTCACTACGGTATTTTTTCTGGTCGCAAATGGCGTGAAATTGTATGTCCAAAAGTCATCGCCTTCATGGAAAAGCACTCGTAACTCAGTTTTGAAAAACAAAAAAGAGCGGATTTATTCCGCTCTTTTTTGTTTCTAGAACACGCAAATTAGCCCATCGCTTTAATCTACGCTATACTCGTCTTCCCTCAAAACAAGATTGATTGAATACCTGTTGACAAAAACACCTCGCAGGTCTTCGAAGCATGACATCAATTTTTTGCAAATTCATGAAAAAATTCAAGCCTTTTATCGCGTTTCTAGGATTATGTTTTTACTGCCAATTTGCGCTCGCCCAACTCGAAACCCCGACAGAAAGCTCCAAGACCTTCTCAGCTTTCAAAGAATTGCGCGATCGCACCTCCGATTTAACAATCAATGCGATGAGTCTCTTGGGCATTAAATATAAGCGTGGTGGAGATAGCCCGGAAAATGGGCTCGATTGCAGCGGTTTCGTGCGCCTCGTATTTAAAAATACCAATGAAGCAGAGTTACCAAGAACGGCCAAAGAGATTAGCAATAAGGGCGATCGCATTGACTCTAAAGATATAAAGCCAGGCGATTTAGTATTCTTCAATACGCTTAAAAAGAGTTTTTCCCACGTCGGAATTTACCTCGGCGACAGTAAATTCATTCACGCCCCATCCGCTGGAGGCAAGGTACGAATAGAAAGTATGAACGTCGCTTATTGGAAAAAACGTTTTAACGGCGCACGAAGAATCAATGAAGAAGAGACAAAGAATTAATTGTCATTTTTCTTGAAAGGCGCGAATTTTATCTTTCAATTCTGGAATGATG
>JAYVHZ010000410.1:0-2272 GCA_043770645.1 Undibacterium sp.
CAATCGACCAAAAACGGCTGGTTCCGCTATCGCCGTGCTATTCCTTCTGATGTACATTGCCACTTCAAGAAAAAAATCTACATTGAGTGCCTCCATACCCGCGACCTGAATGAAGCGAAGAAGCAGTCGCACGCCATCTCTGTTCAATTCAACGAGAATGTTGAGCGTGCACGACTATCGCTAGCCAGGCGTTCTGAACGCATGTTGCGCTCGGCTGATATTGATCATGTCAGCGCACGTTTTGAGGCGATGCTGCTATACAGTGATGAAGCCGACCGCAGCGTCAAGCTCAATCCAGAAGAGCTGGCTGAACACAAATCGCTGATTCACGAAGGTGCCGCCCAGACCGCTGCTGCACTTTATGCGAAAGACACTGCGCCGTTTGACGATGATTATGTTGCTTTTGCCGAGGCAGAAGGACTGCGCATTAACCCAAGGTGGTCCCATTTTGAACGTTTTGCGCTTGGCATGATGTCTGCGCAAGCCCGTGCCTATCAAGCGCTTGAGGCGCGCATCGCAGGTAATCCTGTTGCCACCCCTATACCACCTCCCGCCGTTCGGTCTTCAGACGACATCGATGATATCGAAATGCTGGTCGAACATTGGAAAAAACGTCAGCGTGTCAGTATAAAAACAGGTATCGAAATCGACTCAGTCGTCAAACGTCTTGGCGATTTCGCAAAAATTCGTCGCGTGTCACAAATTGATGAGATGCTGCCGAGCCGATTTCGAGATTGGTTGTTAGATCACGGGAATATGCAACGTGCGAAACCTGGTCAAGCAGGCGCGCCGCTATGTGTGGCAACCGTGAAAAAACTAATGCGTCTGCTGTCAGCAGCATTTCAGTTTGCTGTAGACGATAAAAAACTAAAGAACAATCCATTCAATGGACTGAAATTTCCCAAAGCGAATGATTCTACAGAAGTAAAAGCGTTCACTGTTGAACAACTCAATATCATCTATCAATCACCAGTCTATACATCAAAGCATCGTCCGGTTGGCGGAGCAGGTGAGGCTGCATTCTGGATGCCATTGTTTGGATTATTCGCTGGTGGTCGTGAGACAGAACTTGGGCAGCCATTGTTATCGGATATCGGATGCGAAAATGGTATTTACTATATTAATGTCACGGATATGGGGGAGAACCAATCTCTGAAAACAGAGGCTTCTCGTCGACGAATTCCTCTGCATTCAAAGCTAATTGAAATAGGATTTTTGGACTACATTGATTGGCTCAAACAACGCGGGGAAAAAGAATTGTTTCCCGTGCTAAGACCAGACTGCAAAGGTACGTTGTTAGGCAATTGGTCTAAGTGGTTCAATCGCTATCTCGACGGCTTAGGCATTGATCAACGTGGGTTAAATTTTCATTCATTTCGGCACTCGCTCAAATATTTTGGTCGCGTTTCAGGGATGCCTGAAGATATTTTGGATCGACTGCAGGGACATACTCCCGACAACGTCGGTAGTAAATACGGTGGGGCTTTTCCTCTAAGTCGATTGTCATCAACCTTGGAAATGTTGACCGTCGAAGGTTTGCAGATAGAGCATCTGCGCTGGCGACCTCCAGAAAATTAAATCAGTTGGTTTTAGTTAATACCTCGTCTCAAAGTTTGCCTAGCCTCTAAACAAAGCTAGGAAGAACTTTTAGTAGTCAAACAAAATGAATTCTAGTCGTGCAGTAGGATGTTCGGACGTCTATACAAAAAAGACCCAGCAATAATATTGCAGGGTCTTTTTACAATTTAAATCTCTACGATATATAAGTCAGATTAAGCCTTTCTTATTTAAAAACTCAACGCAAGTCATCTTACGCATTGCAACATGCCGGTATTCTTCTAGTAAGTCACGAAGTGCTAAAGTCTGTAACGACGAAAGAGACAATAATTTGTGCATTAAGTAAGCATGCGGTGAGTCGTCAAAAAAATTTGGTTCTAGACCTAAATCATATCCGACAGTACCGATAAGTCTCAGAATCGAACCTGGCCCACAAATTTCATCTTCAAGGGCAGAACTTATTACCGCGAATTCCGAGGGTGTAAAGAGGCCAATCAGCTCCAGCCTTCCCTGATGTAGCAACCAATTCAATCGAGCTAAGCCGAGTGCTGTGACTCCTGCATCTGTCAATCCGCTGTGTTCATAGGAACGCGCGAATAAATATTCAAATGCGTAGACACTTGATTCGCGCGCTATAGCATTCAATTTCGGATTATCTTTAGCGTCCTGACTCAAAAATTTATCAATGATATTTTCATTGCTTACAGTGTTTTTT
>JAYVHZ010000411.1:0-12460 GCA_043770645.1 Undibacterium sp.
TAGGTGGTGGCCGTAAATATTCCCTCTCCCGTAAGCGGGAGAGGGTTAGGGTGAGGGTGGTTCAGAAATTGCATCGAAATTTTGAGGCGAAGTGGTGAAGAAATCGCTTTTTAGATTCTTAAATATCGTTAATCGACCCTGAAACTCCCTCATCCCCGTCCCTTCTCCCGCCTGCGGGAGAAGGGAGATTTAGCCAAAACTGTCAAGAAAATTATTCCGGACAGCAGTGCGCCTTCGCGGGAATGACGATACGTGGAATCAGGCTTAACTGAACAGCATTACGTCTTTAACGGGATTTATTTTCCGTAGTAGGTCCGGCACCAGAGTCGTAGTCGTTTGTAGTCCATGCTCTTGCAATCCTGAATTGTTGATTGCTTTTACAATGTTTCTTCCTCAGACTAAAACATAGTGACTGTTCAGTCACTATGTTGACAATACTAAATTACCTTGTCGCCATACCGGACTTAAACCTGTATCCAGATTTCACCTTTCGGCGTGTCGAATTTGATGCCTGATCGACGATATGGATTTTAGTTTTTCTCAAAAAGTCGTCGCTTTAGAGGGGCTGGATAATTACGCCGAGGTTTGAACCATTGCCATTTCTTATCGATCCGTCTTTGCAAGCTAGTCGGCACTAACTCGACAAATGACTACATAGTGCGTTTGATGAGCGGTGTTTGTTGGCTTTGAAGGTGATGATGCTAAAGTTATCTTGTGGACAAATGGTCAGCTAGTCATCTATAATTGAACGTCGTTCATATTAATACATCGTTCAAATTTATATTATGATAAATTATCCTGCCGCTCAGGGTGCTAAAGCGCCCAATCCGAACCAAGTGGATGCAAGTCCTGATCGTCGGCAACGTAAAGCCAATCAAACGCTGCTTCATGTGAGCCAGACTGCGTGGGCGATGTTTGAGTTGGAAGGTTTTCATTCAGTGACGATGGAAGCCATTAGTAGTCGAGCCGATATTGCGAAGGCGACTTTGTACAAGTATTTTCCAAGTAAGGAAGCCATACTTGAACATCATTTTAAGAACGAGATGCTGCAGCGGCGTGATGAAATCTCAATAGAATTATTCAAACTTCAAGGTGTGAGGTCACGACTCGATTACTTGTTCAAAATTGAGGCCGATTATTTGCGCGATAAGCATAGCTATCTCGCGCCACTGATGAAGCACCGCATGCAATCGACTGATTTTGCACAAAGTCAGAGTTCAACCAGCGGGATGTTGTCGGTCTTGATTTTGGTCCTTCGGGCGGCGCAAGAGTCAGGTGAAATTCCGAAAAAACATCGCCCCGAGACCCTCGCGAATTATCTAAACGCGCTGCGCTCGATGGATCTATTCTATTGGCAAGCACATCCAGAAACTTCTCTGTTTGAGCGACACCAACAAATGTTGAACTTGTTCTCGTTGGGCGTGATGGGCGATCAACAAGACGCTCCTCTTGGTGCGGAGGTGTCTGCATGAAAGACGATCTTCAAACGAGTGTGAGTTTTCTTGATTGGCAACAGGCGTGGCAACGCGGCTCTGTGGGCGTGGGCGGGAAAGCTTTTCAATTGGCGCTCTTAAAACGCTATGGCTTGCCGGTTCCTAAGAGTTTTGTTGTTCCCGTTGAGGTCTGTCGTCGGCTATTACCCTCGCAGATGTGGGTGGATGCTTGCGCCGCTTGCTATTTAGCGGATGGGACAAGAGATCAGGCACTAGCACTGATTCGTGAGCGTATTTTGCAGCATGCTATCAGCACCGATTTCTCCCTGGTTTTGCAGGCGTTTTTGGCCGAGCAAGGCTGGCAAAACACGCCGCTGGCAGTTCGCTCGTCGGCGCCTTCTGAGGACGCCAAGAGCCATTCCTTTGCCGGAATTCATAGTAGCGTCTTGAATGTTACCGGGAGCGTCGCGATTGAATTGGCATTACTAGAGGTGATGGCATCGTTGTGGACACCGCAAGCTTTAGCCTATCGTGAGCGCGTTAAACTCAGTCATCTGGATGCCGCAATGGCGATCGTTTTGATGCCCATGCTTGAATGTGAAATAGCGGGCGTGGTGTTCACTTGTGATCCACGCGATGGGCGAGAAGATCGTCTGCTCATCAGTAGTGTGCATGGCGTGGCAGAGGCGCTGGTGGCCGGCAGCGTTGATGGTGAAGACGTGGTGGTCGAGCGCGACTGGTCTTGTCAGCATTGGCGTGTCGTCCAACGTCGCCAAAGTAAGCAAGATGCGAGCGCAGAAATCTTAAGCGATGAGCGCGCCATTGTGCTGGCAAAGCTTGCGCTTGATACTGCCGATGCGTTTGATTATACCCAGCGATTTTTGGATATTGAGTGGGTGTTTGATGGGCATCAGTTCTTTCTCGTGCAAGCACGCCCAATCAGTGCGCGTAGCGTCTACACTTACCCCGAAATCGTAGAACAAGGGAGCATTTGGACGCGCGGGAATACCAAAGAAATTTTGCCCTTTCCGATGAAAGTCAGTGAACATGAGGGGATGCAAGTCGCGGTCAATGAGATGCTCACTCTCGCTCAGCGTATTGCGGGTGTAAAAGCGCTGGCGGGTGCACAACGGGTAGCACTTTTTAACGGATATGCTTATCTGAATGCCTCACTCATACAATGGGAAATTTACGACAATTTTCATTTGCTTCCCGAAGAAGTCAATATGATTTTTGGCGGGCATCAAACTTGCATACAAGTTGAACCTAGGACATGGCGTGAGCAGGTGGCTTACTTCTCGCGAATGATGCGTGTTGTGACTCGTTTCCCCGCTTATCGCAAACGTGGATTGAAAGAGGCGGCTGAGGTCGTGAGTCAAAGTAAGGGGTGGCGTGAACAAAATTTGCGTGACATCAAAGATGCTGATTTACTCACCGAGATTCAAGATCGAGCTCGGAATACCTACTTAAACTATACGGGACTTTGTGTCATGCAAGGCGCGAGCGGTACCTTGATGAATCTACGAAAGATGATGAATAAGTGGTTTCCAGATGAGGGAAATTCCCTGGTGTCGGCGATCATGTCAGAAGGCAATATCAGTGTTAGCGCGCAACAAGCCTATGATTTGATGCAGCTCGCCAAATGTGCGAAAAATGATGTCGCCGCGACAGCATGGTTGAGCGACTGTGCAAGCGTACAACTAGACGGAGGAAGTTCATTTTCTATGGATTATGAAAAATTCTTAGATCAGTACGGGCACCGTGGGAATTATGAATCTTATGTCTCTCGTCCTACGTGGCGTGAAGATCCCAGTGATCTAAATCAAGCCATACTTCATTTGATTGACGCGGATGTGGAAAGCCTTTTAGCGCGTCAGCAACAACAAGTGAACTGGGCTTGGTCGAAAATCAAAGTGAGTACGGGAACTTTGCAAAGATGGTTGATAAAACTTATGCAAAAGCAGGCCAAGATTGAATGCAATCAGCGGGAGTTGGCTCGCAGTAGCTTTGCTGTGATTCATGAACGATCTCGCATGCTTTGGTTGGAGATGGGACGGCGACTTGTTAATCGTCAAATGTTGAACCACGCGGAAGATATTTTTCATCTCAACTGTGCAGAGCTATCGGCTATACAGGTCGGTACTTTAGGTGCAGACGCGGTTCAAAATCGCATCGAGGATCGCAAAACCAAGATCGCGTTTTGGCAAAGTTTAGAACACGAAGATGTGATTCATCAAGGCTCTATCAATCTTGTAGCGCTAGACGGCAAGAGCAGTCCTGTCGATACTAAGCGTGCCCGGAAACACCGACCAGCAATGCACTCGGATGATGTTTGGCGGGGCATTGCCGTGAGCATGGGAAGCTATCAAGGACGCGTCAAACGGATCACTCATCCTTCACAGATCGCTAAACTAGAACAAGGCGATATCATGCTGGCGCCTACCAGCGATCCAAGTTGGTTACCCCTATTTTTAAAAGCAGGCGGCGTCATCGTCGAAACGGGGGGCTACCTCTCACACAGCGCCATCGTGGCACGCGAATTGGCGATTCCTACGGTGGTGAATTTGCCGGGGATTTTTGATTTACTGCAGGATGGTGATGAGGTGGTGATCGATGGCGCAGAGGGAGTGGTGAGGCGACTAAGATCGATTTAATTTGTCGCTGATCTTGGCTTGCGGTGCATGTTGGCGCAACACAGAATCGCGTATTGCTTCTACAATGCGTTCTTCTTAAGTCAAATCAAACCTTCACTTTTTCATGGCACTAATTTCGTCGTCTACGGTAGGCAGCCGATTACTTCCGGCGATGATTTGGTGCCGCTGTCACCCGATACGTGCTGCCCTCGCAATTGCGCTTTGTTGGTTGCTGTTGTTTGATCAAATATTCCCACCGCCAATTCCACGTGATGAACCCGGTATGGTGGTAGTTGCCCGCGACGGCACGCCTTTACGTGCTTGGCCAGATGCGGATGGCGTATGGCGTTTTCCTGTCACTCCGGACAAAGTTTCAGAAAAATATCTAGACGCCTTATTGACCTACGAAGATCGTTGGTTTTACTGGCATTTCGGTGTGAATCCAATGGCACTAACGCGCGCCGCTTGGCAATGGATACGACATGGCGAGATCGTGTCCGGCGGGTCGACCTTAAGCATGCAAGTGGCGCGCGCATTAGAGCCAGTGCCGCGAAGTATGTCCGGCAAGCTCAAACAAATAGCCCGTGCCGTGCAATTAGAAATGCGTTTATCCAAACGCGAAATCCTCACTTTGTATTTGAACCACGCGCCGATGGGTGGCATCGTCGAAGGCGTGGAAATGGCGAGTCGTAGCTATCTCGGTAAGAGCTCGAACCAACTGTCTGCAGCCGAGGCCGCATTGCTAGTCGTACTACCGCAAGCACCATCGCGCTTGAGACCAGATCGCCATCCTGCACGCGCACAGCTGTATCGCGACAAAGTCTTGAAGCGCATGGCGCAATTACGGCATTGGACGCAAGCTGAAGTCGACGATGCCTTGATCGAAAAAGTCGGTGCAAATCCACCGCGCTTAGCGTGGCTCGCCCCCTTAGCGGCCGAGCGTTTACGGCAATCAGTAAAACGCAAGAAAGTAAAAACGGCGGGAACTGAAACGACGATTGTGCTATCCACTTTAGATCGCGAAGTGCAGACTTTATTGGAGCGTATGCTGGCAGATAAAGTTAGTCAGTTACCGCGCTTTGTGTCGATGGCGGCGATGGTCATGGATAGCAAAAGTATGGAAGTCTTAGGCTATGCGGGTTCGGCTGATTTTTCTGATGAGCGGCGGTTCAATCATGTCGACATGGTGCGCGGCATACGCTCACCAGGATCGACCTTGAAACCATTTTTGTATGCGATGGCTTTGGACGATGGCTTGATACATTCCGAGAGTCTATTGGCCGACACACCACAATCGTTTAGTGGCTATGACCCAGGCAATTTTCAAGCGAGTTTTTCAGGGCCGGTGAGTGTGTCGGAAGCTTTGCAAAGATCGCTCAATGTACCCGCCGTTGATTTGCTCGATCGTATAGGGTCGAGTCGTTTCACTGCACGTCTATCGAGTGCTGGTTTGCGTCTACGTTTGCCGAAAGATGCCTCGCCCAATTTGAGTGTAATTCTGGGTGGCGCGGGGACGAGTTTGGAAGAATTAGTTGGTGCTTATCGATCTTTGGCGATGGCGGGCATGGCCGGCGCACCGCGCATTACACCTGATGCACCAGTGCGTGAGGCGCGTATGATGAGCGCGGGTGCTGCCTTTATCATTCGCAATATTTTGGAGACCGGCGGACATCCTGATCAACCTTTTGTCGAAGACGACGGCAGCGGTGTCCGCTTGGCTTGGAAAACTGGTACCAGCTATGGCTTTCGAGATGCTTGGGCGGTCGGTGTCAGTGGTCGCTACACGCTTGGTGTGTGGGTAGGGAGACCAGATGGCACGCCAAATCCCGGTTTCTTCGGTGCCAATATTGCCGCCCCATTGTTACAGCAAATTGCTTTTGCACTGCCACGTAGTCAAACGCTGCAATCGCAGCCAGCAGAAGTGAGCAGCGCGCAAATTTGTTGGCCCTTAGGTACCGCTGCTGAACAGACGGCCGCCACGCATTGTCACGTGAAACGCAGTGCATGGATTTTGAAAGAGACGATACCGCCAACCTTACCTGATCGATTGCGCGCACGTAGCTTGTTAGAAAATATCTGGATCGATCCGCAAACACAATTGCGCACAACGCCAGCTTGCAATCCACAAGCGCAACAACACGAGGTCGCGCGTTGGCCCTCACTACTGGAGGCTTGGCTTAGTCCGCAGCGCAAACAAGAACTAGGCTTAGTCTCATGGAGCACCGACTGTCCGCAGCTCAATGTAGTCGGCAGTATAAAGTTGATGGGACTTAATCAAGGTAGTCGCTTGCGCACTGCACCAGGCAAACAAAATGTCATAGTCACCCTCGATGCTGTCGGCGGTAGTGGCCAACATTATTGGCTATTGGATGGCAAACAAACTGAAAACGCCAATGGCAAAAAGCGACAAAGCTTCATCATCAATACTGCCGGTGCGCACAGCATTACTGTGATTGACGCGGCTGGTCATGTTGATAGTGTGGGGTTTGTGGTGGATAAGCGGGATTGATCAAGTTGTATCTGACCTAGCTTTAATTCCCTTTGTTTCCATTTATGGTTGGAGCAATTATTCAAGCCAACAAATTCCGCGTTAAGTCCCGAACGCGAGCATATCTTGCTTATATAACTTCCTCGCTGAAATTTTTAGGATAGCTGGGTCAGGTACAACATTTGTAAATAGTGTGCGTCTATTTTTTACATGGGATAGGCGAAAATTTTTGCACATCATTCTCGCGAATCGCATTTGCCATTTCCTTGCTTAATAGCGACAGTTTCGCGAAATCTTCAGTTGGCTTCTTGCTGCTTTTTTCAAGAAGTTGCTTCATGCTTTCAACCGCCGAATTAGTACAAATTGAATGGGTCACACACATTTTTTGTACGAAGAAATTATCTTGAGAACAGTCATGCCCTAATTCACACATCGCTAGACCGAGTGCGTCGTAGGAAATGGGGCCATAATTTTTATTGTTGAAGAACACGCCTGACTTGCTGTCATACAGAGTCGTTTCTGCTATCGCTTCTGGACTTTGTGTCTTAAACAAGGCGGATAAATTTTCGCAAATTTCGACGCCACTTTTCTCTTTGTCTTTTGCTGCAAACATCGCTTTTAACACAGGATCTTTTGTTTTTTGTTTGTAAAGATCTCGGAGGCGGTCTACAGAAAGCTCGTCCGGTGTGAAGTTACGGCATTTTGCCTTCAGTCTATCGATCAACTGGTCGCGCTTGCTTGCGATGTTGTGCGGTGTGTCCGCAGGTGAAAGCTGAGCATCCTCCAACATCTTCATCAAACTAAAACATCTATGGTTAATCACGCTGGCATAGTATGCGCCGCCTTTTTCGGGTTCAGTTTGGAGTTTTATTGATAAAGCACGGTAGTCGTCAGCATCGCGCAGTTGTTTGCTAAAGGGATGAACCTGATCTTGTACGATTTTCGGTGCGGAGTCAGCCTGTTCTGCATTTTTCGTAGGTATTTGCGTTATTGGTTGCAGAACCTTTGGGTCGATTTTTGTTTGTATATCTTGCGCTTGAGTCTCGGTAGGTGCCTTGTCAAAATAGGAATAGGTAAAGAAAGCGCCTATCAACAAAAGTGAAAGGATTGCGACATAAAGAATGGGTTTTGATTTCATATTAATTCCGTTAAACACTTGGTACTGTATGTGAGGGTTTAGCAATCGGTCTTGGGTATAGCCTCGCCCGTTCCTAATCGTAATGTGCCGAAATCTGCCTTCGCGCCACCATCTGACATGGTTGGTTGGGTTATTATCCAGGTCTCAGTACCGCCATCGGCAAAAATTACTTTGATGGTTTTTCGCCCCTCAGGATCGCGTCCAAAAGAGTAAACATTGCCGATTTGCCGATACACTCTCACCGCAGCTACATATCGTTCATCAATACCTGCAGTTGAGGTTATATCGAGACCGAGACAGCGTACATCCTCAGTGCCCTTAGTTTCTTTGCTAATGACTTTTTTTATCCAATCTATAATTCCTGGCTCTGGCTCTGGCTCGTAAAATGGATCTGCCAAATAGCCCCATCCACATCTCTCGGAAAGGATGTCCGTACAGTCGTAGGAGGAAGATGAAACTACCACTCTTTGGGGAGGCGTGTCATCGGAAAACGATGAGAGTGGTGTACTTGCAAATAAAAAAGCAAGGATTATGCTAATGTTGCGTTGCGTTGCGTTGCGTTGCGTTGCGTTGCGTTGCGTTTGGAGTTACTCATATTAGGGAAGTATTTTTAGAGTTAGTCGGAATGTAAAAAGTCTTGCGTGGGAAATAATAGAAAGTAATTTTTTATGCCATTAAAACAAGTATATCATTCAACGTCTGATTGTGTTTGTTGTTTTTTGAGTCACATTGAATTGCCCGTGTTTGACGAATTTGTCTATCGCTATCAGACGATTAACGATAATTTTGGTCAGTACTGATGAATGTGAGCACGTGATATCACTTGCCGCCCGATGCCATGGAGTAGCAAGTTTTAACTTCGACCCCAGCATTCACAATTTCGCATGACGCCAACGTGCAACCCACTAACAACGCGACACGGGCTGGCGCGTTGGCTCTCACAATTGGATGGCAAACAAACTGAAAACGCCAATGGCAAAAAGCGACAAAGCTTCATCATCAATACCGCCAGTGCGCACAGCATTACTGTGATTGACGCGGCTGGTCATGTTGATAGTGTTGGGTTTGTGGTGGATAAGCGGGATTGATCGATTGTGTTTGATCTGGTCTTCGATTCAAATCGTCCCAGCCAACAGATTCGGCATCAAGTCCCGAACGCGAGTATCTCTTGCTTATGCAATTTACGCGCTAACACGTCCAAATAGTGCGTCTGCATACGCAAAGAAAATCCGGCGGAATACGGATTCATAAAGCCATGTTTGCAGCCAAGCGCGACTTCTGCTTGATGTCCGCGTTGACGTAGTTCTTTGACGACGATATTGGGTTGGTAAGCATTTTCATGTTCGGCGAAAATGAAATGGGTATTGCCGCGACTTTGGATGTCTAGATGGTCGCGAATTCTTGAACCGTAGAAGAGGGTGGTGCTGTCTAGTTGCAGGGACAGCTCTGCACTCGCGAGCCACCAGGCGCTGGCGCCAGCACTAAAGGCGATCACATGAGTGAGTTGCTGCTGGTCTTGCGCGATGGATTTGAGTTTTTTTGCGAAAGCTTGTACCCCACCTGAAGCCAAAAAGGCTTGATATGCTTGCTGCTCATTATTTATCGCTTCGCCATCGTTAAATGGTGAGACCACTGTGCAATCCAATCCTAGATGACGTTGTAAGCTAGTGATGGCAGGTGTGTTGCCGAATACATCGGTGACAATTAATACAGTTGCAGGCATTGAGGTAAATATCAGACAAGCTGAGGTGAAGCAAAAAAGAGCGCGAAGCTTATCGGGTTGAGATGCGGAATGCAAGCTTGATTAGCATTTTCTTTGTACTTGCTTGAAAGCGATTAGAAGTCCGCGCTTAAAAGTTCGCAGCAAGTCCCTAAAGTATTTCCGCTATCGCCCATTGAATTTCAGCTAGCGCTGCCGGATCACTTTCATTCAAGCTGCGTTGTAGTGCTGGTAAGCTGCGTTTGTCGGCGAGATCACCGAGTGCATGGGCGGCATTCGCGCGTACGAAAGGGTGGGGATCTTGTAATAAAGCCGTTATTCTCAGGCTCCAATGACGTGGTGCAAAATCGCCCAAGGCACGCGCAGCTTCTGCCCGCACAAAGGGATCTTGATCATTGAGCATAATTGCAATGACCGCTGAGGTTTCCTGAAACTCCATTTCACTCAACCCCCATAGCGCTAAACGGCGCACTGTCGGACGCTGATCATGTAGCGCCAATACTAGCGCTGGGATCGCTGCACGTTGTTTGAAGGAAGCGACTTCTAAGGCATATCGATGTTGAAAATCGGCGCGACGTAAGGCCTGTGCTAATGCGGTGAAATTGGGATTGTTGAGCTTGTCTAATTCGTCTGCTGCGAGATTGCCTGCTAGATGTTCTGTGCCATGTTGATTGGCTTGATTCATCTGTAGGGTTTTTTCGAACAGGGCATGTGGCCAGCGTAATTGTTCGCCTGTGAAGCTGATCGCGGCCAAAGGTAGGAGGATCACTACACTAACGATGAGGCTGATTAGCCAAGTCGATTTGCTAACGGCTGTGCGTTGACGGTGTGGTTCTAAAATCGCCATGATGCGAGCCATCAGGCTTTTGCCCTTAGCGGCTAAAGCATTGACACTTGCTCGCTGTGGCTCCGCTTGTCGCGAGACATGTAATAGGGTTTGCGCATAGCCGGAAGCCGTACCGCCACTTTTTAAAACCCGATCATCCGCAGCACATTCCATATTAAATTGCAGGTCTCTGAGCATCAACCAGATCAGCGGATGGAACCAATACAAGGCGGCAACGATGCGTGCCAGTATCAGGCTTAACCAATCAAAATGGGCGATATGTGCTAGCTCATGGCGCAAGATATCATCGGCTTCATTTTGATTCGACTCCGAGAGTTTCATCAGTGTTGCTTGGTCGAGCAAAATGACTGGATGCAGCAACCCCCAACTGACCGGCGCGCGCAGGCGCTCAGTCCACATCAATTGAACTGGACGATCAATGTGATAAAGGGCGCGCAGTTGCTGTAATTTGCTAGTCCACTGTTGTGCAATGTGTGGTGAGGTGTGATGTGCAGAAAGCGGTAAAGCGTGCTTGAGTAAATGCCCAAGACGTAGGATGTCAAAGCCTATCTTGAGTAACAATAATGTGCTGATCGCGGCATACACGAGCAGGACATTGTTGAGCAAATGCGGCTCTTCTTGTTGACTGATGCTGTTGCTGATATAGGCAATTCCAGGCAGATCAGGTAGCTGCAAAGGCGCATCACTAATGGCTGAGAGCGCCAGTGGTAAGCTTAATGGCGTTGAGGGTAGTAGCCACCACAACAAAGGTAAACCAAGTAAGGCCAGTATGCTGAGCTGTCCGGCTAGCACTTTGCGACTAGCCGACTGCCGTTTGCATAAACTGAGTACCAAAAGCAGTGCCATTAGAATCACGCTGATCTTGATGATGACGCTGATCAGATCGAGCATATCCCATGCATAGGCATCTGCAAGTGGCATTAGCGGCCTTCTTTCTTCGCTTTATCAATTAAGGCTTGCAATTGATCGATATCGGCGCTGCTGAGTTTCTCCGACATGCCGAGCAAGGCAGTTGCTGCGCTGGCGGGTGAGTCGTTAAAAAAGACACCGACTAATTTCTTTAATGCCGAGTCAGCGACTTTGCTCTTCGCCTCGACTGCCTTATAAAAATAGCGCTGCCCTTCTTCACGATGGGTCAGTACACCTTTTTCTTCCAAACGACTCAGCATAGCGCGTATCGCTGAGTTACTCGGAGGCTCCTCCAATTGCTCTTGAATTTGCGCTGCGGTCGCTTCTTGCAGACGATAAATCACTTCGACCACTTGCCGTTCCCGCCAGGGCAGATCTTCTAATCCGATTTTTTCTGTAGTCATAGCTTGTCAATTGGTTTGCGTTGTAGTGGAACTAAAGGCGTAGTTTGAAAACTGACGCATGGTTTCTTTCTAATCACTTCTTCGAAAGAGCTTGCTCGGCCTTGGTTAAATTCTCTTGATAGCCTTTGATGTTTTTTGGGCTACGTTGTGGATTGGCCTGTGCCAGCGCGATCGCTTTGGTGAATTGGGCTTTGGCTTCTGCGAAACGGCCTAATTCTAACAAAGCTTCACCATGGCTGTCATAGACATTATCGGATTGCGCAAACTGTTCAACATTAAAGCGGAAGATTAACTCAGCCATAACAGGTTGTTTGCCTTTGGTCATCACATCAAAGCCCAATTGATTGATTTCGTTTTCAGAAAATTGTGAAGCCTTTAATGCCGTAAAGACGGTGTTTTTGGCGGCTTCACTTTGCTGATTTTGCAGCTCTGTTCCCGCTTGTCCCATTGCGGCCATCAACGCTTGACGCGCTTGTTGTTTGGCTTGTTGACGCGCGACTTTTTGCGCTTCGATGTTTAAGCCTGAAATGATTTGTTCGATCGCGTTGGTCACCAAGTGCGGTTCGTCATTTTGGATGTGATGACCGCTACGATTTGTTACGACGTGCGTTGCATTGGAAAAGAGATCGGCAAGTTTCGCATGCAAATTACGTTTCACCTTTAAGGCGACAGCGGTTTCTTGGAAGAAGGGATTGTTCTTGAATTCTTGCACCGAGCTAATGATGGCCATCGGTACATCTGGTAAGGCAGCTTGATTCGGCAATTTGCTTTCATCAAAAATCGCTTGCACCAAGGCCAGATCTGCTTTGGCTGACGGTGGTGCCATACTGGCTAAGCGTTGTTGATCTTGTGTGACTTTCGCGGCGTCAATTTTTCTTAATTCGATTT
>JAYVHZ010000412.1:0-3051 GCA_043770645.1 Undibacterium sp.
AGAGGTTGAGCGCGTGCGGCAGGGCTTGGCTATCTTGAAATTACAGATGCGCGGAAATGACAGATCTGATCCACACGGTATTCGTCAAGTGTATGACTACAGTATGCCCAACGTATCAGACAAGGTGCTGCGTATTATTCACAGCTACACCGACTATGTAAATCGTGTTGTTTGGAAGAAGTATTAGCCCGTGGTAAAGCGTGTCTTGCTGATCACTCAATGGTTTGATCCTGAGCCCACGTTTAAAGGCTTGTTATTTGCCAAAGAGCTTGTGAGGCAGGGTTTCGTAGTCGAGGTTCTAACTGGTTTCCCCAATTATCCTGGTGGCAATGTCTATTCGGGCTATGCCATTAAATTACTACAACGTGAGGTAGTGGACGGCGTGTTCATTACACGCGTACCGCTCTATCCCAACCACGGCCAATCTGCAATAAAACGAGTACTCAACTATGTTAGTTTTGCTGCGTCTAGTCTGTTTTACGGTTTGTTTATGGCGCAGCGCCCAGATGTAATATACGCGTATCACCCACCGCTGACGGTGGGCATTAGTGCTGTTTTGATCCGATTTTTCAGACGCATCCCAGTGGTTTTAGATATTCAAGACATGTGGCCAGATACGTTACGAGCAACTGGTATGGTGAACAACGCTAAGGCACTCAGCATTGTCGGTGCAGTTTGTAATTGGGTTTACCGAAACGTGGATTTGATAGCAGTGCTATCGCCAGGCTTCAAACGCTTATTAATAGCGCGTGAGGTGCCAATTGATAAAATTAGGATGATATATAATTGGGCAGACGAAGAAGCGCTGACTTTACACCAAGGCAGCTTGCCATCAGCTTTCCCCGGAACAGACTTTTTTCGTATTGTATTTGCAGGCAATATGGGCAAAGCGCAATCTTTAGATGCTGTTCTCAAAGCTGCAAGCTTATTAAAAACAAGAGGCTCAAAAGTTTGTTTTGTTTTGATTGGCGGTGGCGTGGAATCTACCCGGCTTGAACATGAAGCGCGCGATTTGGGGCTAAGCAATGTGTTCTTCTTTCCGCCAGTACCTATGGCCGAGATTGGTACAGTTTTGCATGCTGCTGATGCACTATTGGTGCATTTACGCAAAGATCCTCTATTTGAAATTACTGTTCCATCCAAAACACAAGCTTACATGGCAGTTGGCAAGCCTATATTAATGGCGGTTAGTGGTGATGCAGCTGATTTGATCGTACAAGCCAATGCGGGCGTAGTGGCAAATCCTGAAGATGCAGAATCAATAGCGAATGCAGCTGAGAAGTTGCAAAATATGAGCCGACTTGAGCGCGAAGAGATGGGTAAGAATGCTCACACTTATTACCACGAGCATTTATCGCTTGCAGTTGGCGTGAGACAATTTGGTACTATATTTAATAGTATCTAAAGGAAAATAATGCACGAAAAGCCAGATACAGTTTTCCAATCAATAGTTGACTTTACTCGCACTATATATGGACTAGATTTCATTACCTTGCATCGTCCCGTTTTTCATGGCAATGAAAAGCAGTATTTAATTGATTGCATTGATTCAAATTTCGTTTCTTCTGTAGGTGCGTGTGTTGTCGAGTTTGAGCAGCAAATAGTAAAGTTCACGGGCGCTAAATATGCAGTAGCCACAGTTAACGGTACTGCTGCACTGCATGTAGCACTACGACTAGCCGGCGTTCAGCGCGATGACGAGGTGATTACCCAGGCCTTGACCTTCATAGCTACATGCAATGCCTTGACCTATGCAGGCGCGCATGCTGTTTTTGTCGATGTGGATCGTGACACTATGGGACTCAGCCCAGATGCACTACAAGATTTTCTAACCCAGCATGCTGAAATGCGCTGCGGGCATGCTTTCAACAAAACTACTGGGCGTCGTTTTGCGGCATGTGTGCCAATGCATACTTTTGGCCATCCGTGCCGCATTGAAGAAATCGTGCGTATCTGTGATCGGTATGGGATTGCAGTTGTGGAGGATGCAGCTGAGTCCTTGGGCAGCTATGTAGGTAATCAACATACAGGCACCTTCGGTAAGCTGGCCACACTGAGTTTTAATGGCAATAAGATCATTACCACGGGTGGTGGTGGCATGATTATTACCAATGATGCTGCAGTTGCCACCAAGGCCAAACACCTCACAACTACAGCCAAGAAGCCTCATCCCTATGAATTTGTCCATGACGAAGTAGGCTTCAATTATCGATTGCCTAACTTGAACGCCGCTTTAGGGTGCGCGCAAATGGAGCAGTTGCCGAGCTTTCTAACTGTTAAGGCAGACTTGGCAAAAAAATACGCTGATTTCTTTAGTGATCTTGGTGTGACCTTTGCGCACGCCCCGCAAGGTACTACGTCTAATTATTGGTTAAACGCCATAGTGTTGGAATCGTTGGAACAAAGAAATGCCTTCCTAGAATATACCAACAGTCGCGGAGTAATGACACGCCCAATTTGGCGCATGATGTCTGGCCTAGATATGTTCAAAAATTGCCAGCATGATGGGCTTAAGAACTCATATTGGCTTGAAGAGCGCGTGGTAAATATTCCTTCAAGCGTCCCCAACTGATATTGACTGTCTATTTATTTTCGTCACATTTATTTAAACATACTATGCAGAGAATTTTTGATGTTATTTTGGCCTCTTTGGCATTACTCGTACTTGCGCCTTTGTTAGTGCCCATAGTATTAATTCTCAAATTTTCAGGCGAAGGCGAGATTTTTTATAAACAACCACGAGTGGGCTACAAGGCTGAGTTGTTTGAAATCTTAAAGTTTGCGACCATGCTTAAGAATAGCCCAAACATGGGTACTGGCCTGGTCACGGTGCGAGGTGATCCGCGTATTTTGCCTATCGGTGCTTTTCTTCGCAGAACAAAAATTAATGAGTTACCACAACTAATTAATGTACTTAAAGGTGATATGAGCCTGATAGGACCCAGGCCTTTGGCACCCAGAGGGTTTAATGCATACACCGAGGATGTAAAAAAAATAGTGACTAAGGTACGTCCTGGTCTATCTGGCATTGGTTCTATTGCACTTAGAAAC
>JAYVHZ010000413.1:0-7632 GCA_043770645.1 Undibacterium sp.
CTATTCGATCTCAAACCCAGGCAAATCCGGTTCAATCTGCACGACAGAATTCACGCCTTGCAGACGAGCTTGCTGCAAAGCCTTCTGAGCCCTTGCCAACACCTGTTCAACGCCATCTCCAGCGGCATTGGTCGTAAGCCCTGTGCAAAAACTCACCTGTAAGTTATCGGCCAGTTCGCTCCACTTAAAACCTTGCAGTTGCCCTTTGAGACGATCTATCGCAATCAGGCTCTGGTCTAGCCAAGTCGTTGGCATTACGATCGCGAATTCGGTTGAATCGATGCGACCAAATGAATCCAAGCTACGTAGCACTTGTGTTGCTTCTGAAGTTAGCACTTGCAAAATGCGCTTGGTCACGTCTTGCCCGTGTTGCTCCATCACTTGAGGCAGATCATCAATACCAATAATTGCGACAGTAAAAGTATGACCCGTTCGTTGTGAGCGCTGAAGTTCGCTTTCAAGTCGATCCAGCAAAGTCATGCGATTGAGTGCGCCGGTGAGATGATCGTGGGTCACCAAGGTCTGTAGCTGTGCCATCACTGCTTCTAATTTCGGCAGCACCGCATCACGATTATTTCCCTCTTTGATTTGTGCGATCGCTTCCAATAATTGTTGTTGGGCGAAAGGGATCGTTGTTTGTGTATTTTTTGACATTTGCTTTGCATTCAAATTAATAGCATCGGACATCAATACACTTCAGGGCGTATCCCGGAATTCAAAATGCGAGATTTTTCTACAACTAGGTAAGACGACGCAGTTTGGATTCCTCAATACGCACTTCACCAGAGATGACTATAAGCATTTCTGTAAAGTTAGCTTCAGTGATTGGGCTTACAATAGCCACTTTAGCGCTGTTCAGCAAGCCCGTATGAATTTTCTGTCGCATTCTTCGCCTCTGCAAGCCTTACACAGCAAACTCTTCCCTGGTATCGAGCTGTGGGTAAAACGCGATGATCTACTACATCCACAAATATCGGGAAACAAATCCCGTAAATTAAAGTATCCACTACTGGCCTTAGCAGCAGATCCCGCTCGGACTACGGTCGTTTCAATGGGCGGTGCTTGGTCAAATCACTTACATGCATTGGCTTACGCGGGACAGCTGCTGAACTTCAAAACTTTGGGATTGGTTCGTGGGCTGCGAGATGACAGCCATGCTCTAACTGTGACCTTAAATGATTGCGCCAAATTTGGTATGCAATTACGCTTTCTATCTCGCAATGACTACCGCGAGCTACGCGACAACTCGCGCGCTTGGCATGGCTGGACAGATATCGAGCCAAGCAAATGTCTATGGCTGCCAGAAGGTGGAAGCAGCATTCCAGCGGTACACGGCATAGCGGAATTAGTGACGGAAATTGTGGACGTATTAGGCTCACCTCCCGAGCGCATCATCGTCGCTTGTGGCACTGGTGCGACCCTGACAGGGATTATCGCTGGCATGCAGAATCAGGGCAACATTATCGGCATCGCAGCGGTACAAAACGCCGATTACTTACACACCGAGGTACGCCAACTATTAGCGCTTGCGGGCTATCCAGCATATGAAAATTTCGACATCTTGCACCATTTTACCCACGGTGGCTTTGCGAAAACCTCGCCTACCCTACTCAATTTTTGTGCTGAATTTAGTGCGGAGACGCAGATTCCCGTCGAACCAGTCTACACCGGCAAAATGTTTTTTGCGCTACACCAGCTTTGTCTTGCAGGTGAATTTAAACAAGGTGAAAAAATCGTCGCAATCCATACTGGTGGTTTACAGGGGAATCGCGGTTTTAGCTAATGGGCACCTCTAAAACTCCAAACTTCGTCGTGATGCGTCGTTGCGAGAAAAATTTTACCCCTTACATATCAAGTATATGCAGCGGGCTAAAATTTTTCTCGCGCCTAGCCCGACTTAGAATTTTGAATTTTTAGAGGTGCCCAAATTAGAAACGATGTTCATCGACCAAGTGTTTATTGAAACTATATTTACTCCCTCCTTCTAACACATCGACCAACTTACGTGGATTAGCTGCAGAAATAAACACATCTGCAATCCCATCCTTAACCCGAAACTTGGTGGCTGGACTGAGAATGCAATTTGGCTTAAGCATGATGTGTCGCATGATTTTGGCTTTTTCGCTGCACAGCAAAAAATGATTTTCTTTTCGAAAATTTGCCAGTGGAATATTCAACCACCAACCTTCATCGCTGACATAGCGAACCAATTGCGAAAACTGCGTATTGCCTTCGTTGAGAGCATTAGCACGTAATGATTCATTGGCAACTTGTATGGCTTCTGCTTTATTCATATTTCAATTTTCTTAAAAGAAAAGGGCGAAAAATTCGCCCTTTTCATTATGACGGTCTTGCCTTATTTTCCCCAATAGGAAAGATACTTAGCACGAAAATCATTGGATGGATCAAACACATCTTTAGGTCCACCATCATAGGTAATATTTTGCAAAGTCACTAAATGCAAAGGCGCATTGTAACCGCTAGGCTCAACTTTCGACATCGCACGGTTTAATTCATCAACTAATTGCCAGCCATGTAAAAATAATGGCTCAGGCACGGTGCCAATTTGAACATCACTTTTACGAATACGCTTAAAAGCGTTGGACGAACCATCGCCTGCGGAAATTCCACGCAACTTATTTGCAGCGACGACCTTTTCAACTTCTGGTCTATCCAGCATATCGAAATAGACATCATTCACCGCGATAACATGTGTCCACTTTGAACCGTGACGCTTTACCAGCCCTTCAACGACAGAAGGAAATTTTTTGCGAGCTTCAACTAAAGGTAAGTCTTCTGTACTCAGAATACGACAGGCTTCGCATTGACGTAAAGCCTCAACAATAGCACCGGACTTTGTCGCCAAAAATGGCGTAGAGGTATCGGTAAATACAACAATGCCCGCTTTATTACTGACTTCTGTGGCACCGAACAGGGCGGCGATTTGCGCAGCATCTTTTGGATCAGTCGTGATATTGGTAAACAATCCCGGCACGACACCTGCTTTGAAACTAGCATGCCAACCTACCACTGGCACTTTTGCTTCCGCTGCAAAGCCTAAGCCTTTGGTCTGACTTGCAGCATCGACACCTGCCAATACGATACCTTGAGGCTTCATATCCAAGGCTTGCTTCACCACGCCCGCACCTTGATTGCATTGACCACGGCAATCCAATGGCAGAACTTGCCAACCCGTGCCAACAGCAGCTTCCCTCATGCCATTAAACACACCGAACGTACCAGCGTCACTCATGTCATGAGCAATGAAGATAATTTTCTTATCTTTTTGCAGTTGCGGCCCTGAAGTTGGGCCTTCCCACTTCGATTTTAGCGCCGAAGCTTTCGCCACTTTTGCATTCGCAGCGCTAGTAAATTGCATAGAATTTTGTTGTGCATGCGCCCCTGTGACGAAACAAGACACAAACAACATAACGAGTAAGCTTTTACTGTGAAAAGTAGTCATAAATCCAGATCAATCAGGGTGAACAATAACGCACTTGATTTCACTTTCGATTTTTTGAATAGATGAAATTGTGCAAACGCTCA
Organism: Undibacterium sp.; assembly: GCA_043770645.1. GTDB lineage: Bacteria > Pseudomonadota > Gammaproteobacteria > Burkholderiales > Burkholderiaceae_D > Undibacterium. Next base: position 3,547 of record JAYVHZ010000413.1, read on the forward strand.
AAGATTATCGCAGAACGTCCACAAGCGCAATTAGGAGTGCGAAAAGTCGATGTTCTTATGCAGCAATTGTGGGCTTTTGTCTGCATCAAGCAAGTTTGGACTTAAAATTTATGCAAACTGCATCTGGTTGGCAGCATCCTTAGGACTAAATATATACTAGAAACGGCAATGTTGTTAGAAATAATCCGACCAAATTTTCATTATTTGACCGGACTTCTTTGTAGAGGCTTTGCTTAAAAATAAACTCACCCTTTAGGGCAAACTAATGCATAAAAAATCATCTCACTTTCCAATGTTTTTTAAGCTAGGCTCAAATTTCAAGGTTTCTGCATCGAATCGGCAGGTGAATTTGCCGTTGCAGAGACCTTTTCTACGGCAGGTTCAGGAACCGCATTGGCTCTGATTAATATAGTCGTGAGCCCACTCATGACTAAGCCAAACACCATCAGCACGAGGCCAAATTTCAATAAAGATTTCATTTTTTCTCCGTTCGTTTCGAGTGGTCTCAATACAAGCTTGTGTTAAGCACTAGCACTTGAAGTCCTAAAAGTGGACCGAAGTAAGCTCAAATTCCACATAAAATATTTGGAAAAACCCAGTACAGTAAGGCGTGTCATCCAAATACATAGTAAGAGCAAACCAGTTCCCACCAATAACAGTCCCACTCCATAAAAGCTGTGTCGAGTTTCCATCTTGTTTTTTATATTGATTGAATCAACATGTTTTTCAAATTTCCATGGTTTTACTATCTCATGCGAATTTTCGCTACCGACTCGATGGATCACTTCATCCACCACAATCCCATGCTCGCTAAGATTAACAATGGCTGTACCTCCTCGGTAATGCTGACTAACAACTTGATGGCCATGATTACGATTGTGTTGATGTGGAAGTTTAAACTCCATTTCACTGACACCTGAAATGCTAGCGGCAAATACCACGATACCAGCACCATAAATCGTCAAGGAACTCAAGTAAGCAACAAATAGAAAAGCACCGTAAATAAAAGCTGGTATCAACATAAAGAAGTTGAACACGACAACTCCCACCGAGGCGATAAACAAGGTAAAGATGTTCCCTACACTAAAGTCATTTTTTAAATTTTGGAATCGAACACTGGCACGTTTCTGTGCAGCGACCAGTCGAGGATTGGTCAATTTTTCTGTTATCTCATGTTCGGTTTTTCCAAGCGCCAGCCCCTCGGCAAATTGCTTCTCACAGTAAGCGACAGTATCGTTAATCAATGTTGTCGGCAATCCTTGCAGTTCTTGCCGCAAGGTATTCATGTATTCGGTTTTATTCATTTTTATCTCCCTATCGAACGCAAATTGCAGGCCTTAGGTGCTTGCATGTTCACACTGTAATGTGATCAAAGAAGGAAGGACATCGAATAGCGACACATTGCAAAACGGCGGGGATAAAAGGTAAATTTGTAGGACGAACGAAATATCAAGAATCGCCAATGTGCATACTTGCTCTAATTCTCAAACCTAGTAGCTGAGCCATCATGTATCCATCGTGGTAGTTGATCAGCTAACCATGTATCGAGAATGTCGATTGCATTTGGAGGCAAATGCAATCCCAGCTTAGTGCGACGCCATAGAATGTCATGCGCCGAACTGGCAAACTCTTTCATACACAAATAGTGGATTTCACAAGCGAACAAACCTTGCAAAACTTGTTCCCCCATGGTCGCCTCGTCAACGCATCGGGCTAACACTTGATGAATTCTGCTGCCATACGCTCGTGCCAATCTCGCCACAACTGGTAAGGGTAACCAATGGTATCGTTCACCACATTGTTGAACGAATTGTTGAAATTCGATAACATTTTGGTTCGAAGGAATCGACGTAAAAATATCTCCCCCTGGTAGACAAACCTTTTTACTCCATGCAGATCCTGTAAAGTTCAAATGCGGTGCAATCATATTCACCGCATCTTCCGCTAAACGCCTGTAAGTCGTTATTTTCCCACCAAAAACATGCAAGACTGGCGCGATATTAGTGTCAAATTCGAGTCGATAATCGCGCGTAATCGCCTTCGCATCTGAACTACCGTCGTCGACCAGCGGCCTCACGCCAGAATAACTGTGTCGCACATCCGAGGCAGAAATTTGCTGTTTAAAATAGTGGTTGCAAAGTTCACATAAGTAATCGATTTCTTGCGCCGAGATTTGCAAATGATCTAATACACCTTCGTATTCGAAGTCCGTCGTGCCAATCAAGCTAAACTCCTGCTCATAGGGAATGACAAAAACGATGCGGCCATCGGTGTGTTGAAAAATGTAGGCATATTGGTGCTCAAATAGCCTCTTGACGACAATGTGGCTACCTTTAATTAATCGTAGCTTTTTTTGCGGTAGTGCTGGGTTAAACTGAGTTTGAAATTTGGCCGCCCATGCGCCTGTGGCGTTGACAACACAAGCAGCATCGACCTCAAGTTGCGCCACCTTTCCATCTCGTTCCTGACTAAGCTGAGCATGCCAGCGCCCATTATGCGGCTTAAGTGCCTCGCACCGGGTGTGCGTCAAAATCGATGCGCCACGTTCCTGGGCGTCAACTGCATTGAGGACGACAAGACGTGCATCGTCAACCCAAGCATCGGCATACAAGAACCCTCGTTGTAAATGCGTTTGTAAGTCAAGTCCCGTCTCATGCTTGGTAAACTCCAGACCTTTTGTCCCGGGTAGCAAATCCCGTTTCGCTAAATGGTCATATAAAAATAAACCAGCCCGCAGCAGATAGTAAGGACGCAATCCTGTGACGTATGGCATTACAAAACCGAGTGGCGAAATCAGATGTGGTGCTAGTCGCATCAGATCTTCACGTTCGAGTAAAGCTTTCCGAACTAAGCCAAACTCATAATATTCAAGGTAGCGCAAACCACCATGAATGAGCTTCGACGACGCCGAAGACGTATGCGCAGCCAAGTCATCTTTTTCACACAACACAACGGATAGGCCACGCCCCGCCGCGTCGCGTGCGATACCGACGCCATTGATGCCGCCACCGACGACTAGTAGATCACACCGCTGATGATTAACTTTATCCATTCGGGATTGATCGCCTTTTATTGATGTGAGTCAATATTCATAACAGCTGAAGTTTTGGAAAATTTAAATCATGGGACTATTTCACAATAACAGTAATTTATTTGAAAAGCATTGTGTTTGTAAAAGCAAAATTAATTTGTTGCCCGGCAACAAGGGCGAATAAAGTGAAGTTTTTTGGGGTCTAAGGAAAAATATTGATTGTCATTTTTATCTAACATTGATAGTTTATTAGGTAAGCAAATAAATATATGAGGGATTGTAGTACGTAAATTCAATAACATAACGACAACCACAAAAGGAGACAATACATGGGTAACCCAAATGTTGCATCAGAGAGCATGACGAAAGAGGAACGGAAAGTCATTTTCGCATCGTCCTTAGGAACTGTTTTTGAATGGTACGATTTTTATCTTTATGGCACCTTAGCTGCAGTCATTGGTAAGAAATTCTTTACAGCGCTAGATCCTAATTCACAAATGATCTTCTCGTTGTTAGCGTTTGCTGCAGGATTTATTGTTCGACCTTTCGGCGCTTTAGTGTTCGGTCGCTTAGGCGACATGATTGGGCGCAAATACACTTTCTTAGTGACGATTGTGCTCATGGGCGGTTCAACATTCATCGTCGGATGCTTACCTGGCTACGAAATGATTGGTATCGCCGCACCGATCTTGTTAATTATTTTGCGTATGCTGCAAGGCTTGGCACTCGGTGGAGAATATGGCGGTGCTGCGACTTATGTTGCAGAACACTCGCCAGCGCATCGACGTGGTTTCTTCACATCGTGGATTCAAACGACCGCAACTCTAGGCTTGTTTTTGTCCTTGTTAGTGATTCTGGGTGCACGAACCGCAGTGGGCGAAGAGCAATTTGCTGATTGGGGCTGGCGTATTCCATTCTGGGTATCTGCTTTATTGCTGATTATCTCGGTCTGGATTCGTATGTCGATGAATGAGTCACCAGCGTTTGCGAAGATGAAGGCGGAAGGCAAAGTTTCCAAAGCACCTTTGACGGAATCTTTCGGTAAATGGGGCAAT
>JAYVHZ010000414.1:0-31538 GCA_043770645.1 Undibacterium sp.
AGCGACACGTTCGGCTTGCAAAGCGGTAATTAATAAAGCAGTAATGGATAAGGTTGCCATGTACAACCATAAGACAATAGAGCTCTCGGCCGGATTGAACGATTGAAATGGCCCTATTCCCTGATACGTTGCCAGTGCGGCGACGGTTGATGATCCCAGAACGGTGAGGGATGCCAGAAGATTTCCCAAGCGTATGGCTGCCCAAATCATCACAGCAATGGCGATGAAGGTTAGGTGCAGAATACTGGATTTGGACAAGAAAATAACCCAATGGGCGATCGCAAAAAAGCACAGGAAAACGAAATTTTCCTCATACGATTGTCTGAACTTTGGGAAATGACTAGACAGCGCGAATAAAAATGGTGCGGCCAAAAATACGCCTACAACATCGCCAGCCCACCAACTAATCCAAGCAAATCTGGGATCAGGAACATCGCCCAGTTGTGCCAAAACCACGCAGCCAACCGTAGCGGAGATGCACATGCCTAGGGCGCTGGCAAGACAAAAATGAATTACATCATCGCGGTGTACGAAGTTAAAAGAGAAATTGCGATAACGTAAATAGAGTGCAACACTGAAAGGTGCCAAGGTGTTGCCAATGGCCATCAGAAAGGCTGCGTACCAGGAAATTCCAGTGCTGAGATTGAGCATGAAGGCGGCACTGAAGATCGCCAAATTCATCAGATTCCCCCAGCGAATCAAGGCCGCTACTGCGATCCCTGTTGGTAACCAGATCAAAGTGATATTGGCTGAAATAAAGGGGAAGCTCAGCCCTAATTTACCGAAAGCGTAGTAGCCTACATAAACCAAAAGCAAACGCAAGCCTAGGCGAAGACGGTTCGAACCTTGTGGAAAAAGGGCATTGGTCGGCATCATGCTGGTGTAATTAAGCTAAAAATAACCTCTGCATTATGCGCGAATCCGACTGCAAAAAACATTCTTTACGGCAAATATTGGTCAATTTGTGATGATGATTCAAAAACCTTGCCTAGGTGTTGTAAGTTAAGCAGATGTTGGCATGGCAAAACCGACTTAATCGAACCTTACTCACTTTGAGAATGTAAAACCTGAGTTTTCATCCCCTTTAGTTATTCAAATGACGGCTCTGGCGTTTGGGCTGTGCCTTATTGCTGTTCGTATTTTCTTTTGTTGAGTTTTTTAACACTAGATCGTTTCTTGAATTTTCGGTGCGCAAAACTTCAGGACTCTGCTTGTGTTTAGCGTCTCCAGCATAATCTTTACCGATCATGGTCAAGGCTTCTTGTTGCAGCATGCCGCGTTCTTGGCATAACCATTGCGTGACTAAGTTGGCTAAGCGATCTAAGGCAATCTTATGGGTAGCGTCGGTTTTGGCGTAGATCCAATCGGACAAGGCCATGAAATTCTCGAACGGCGCGTCGCCCAGAATCACAGGCAAGGTGTGACTAAAGCGACCGGAGTTGGCGACTAAATCCCAGTAACGCGCGAAGCGTATGAGTTTTTGCATCTCGGCAAACGGCACATCTTTATTCGCCAAGATCGTATAGGGCGGATAAGGATCAAAACGCATGCCAAAATCCTCGGTGTGGCGAATAATCGGTGTGCCTCGCAGGCGTTTCAAAATGCCAAATTGAATTTCGTGTGGCCCAAGCACGTATAGCTGATTAAATCCTGCAGCAAAGCTGGCGACGGTTTCGCCCGGCAAGCCAGCGATCAAATCGACGTGTAAATGGGCTTTTGAGTTTTGACACAGCCATTGGATGTTTTCAGCGGCTTTGGCATTGTCTTGTTTGCGGCTGATGCGGCTTTGTACTTCGGGATTAAAACTCTGGATGCCGATTTCAAATTGCAAACTGCCATCAGGGAATTTTTGTATTCCCGCTTTGAGCGCGTCCGGCAAATGATCGGGTACCACTTCAAAGTGGGCAAACACCGGGTCATTCGGATTCGCTTCCAGTTTGTCGAGGAAGAATTGCATGATCTTCAAACTGGTTTTGATATTCAGATTAAATGTGCGATCGACGAATTTAAACAAGCGTGCGCCGCGTGCATGCAATTTTTCCATCTCCGCTAAGAAGCGGTCGATGTCAAAAGGCCAAGCGGTTTTGTCTAAAGCTGACAAACAAAATTCACATTTAAACGGACAGCCACGCGAAGCTTCAACATACAAGGTGCGAGTTTGTATATCTTTATCGGTGTAATAATCGTAAGGTAATTGCAAGTCATCGAGCTTGGCTTGCACGCCAGCGTGAATTTTCATCAAGGGCTTAGGGCCATGCAGAATTTGCTGGCACAGCGCGGCGAAACTGATATCGCCCCAGCCGGTGATCACATAATCTGCCAAGCCGACGATGGCTTGCTCTTGGGTTTCATACGAGACTTCTGGGCCGCCCAGTACGATGATGACTTCGGGTGCGACACGTTTGATTAGCGCGACCAAGCGTGTGGTTTCTTCTACATTCCAAATATATACGCCAAACCCGATGATCAATTTTTCGTCAGCGCGTTGCCAGCTTAATAAGCGTTCCAACAAATCAGTCGTTTTGGCACCAATGACGAACTCTTGCAGGTGGGTTTGCGACTGCAACTCTCCCATATTTGCGTACAGGTAGCGCAATCCCATAGAGGCATGGGCATAGCGGGCATTGAGGGTGGAGAGCAGGATAGTCATAAATATAGAAAATTGATGCTGGGAGTGATGTCGTTACGATTCCCGAAAAGCGTCATTGTACGCTGGCATGCTGCTTCTCGCGTGGTGCTGGACCAATTCTTCAGATTTGATGCTGATAAAGTATTTTCGCCAGCATTTTTTGTGCCTTGAACCCCGTGTTTTTGCATTTCGTCGCAAGTCGATGGTAAGTCAAAAGTGCTATCGCTATAGTTCAACCATCGACACAGGTCGAGACGAGTTAAAACCCAGATAAACAATCTTTTAGGAGAAATAAAATGAAATCCACATTGACTAGTAAAGTCGTTTTTGCAGCAGTTTCTTTGATCGCTGCGATGAGTGTTGCGACTGCTTACCAAGCACACCAAGACAATCGCGTTAGCGCAACGCCACAACAAAAAATTCAGAAAGTGACAATCGCTGCCAAACGCATGAGCCCTGAAGAAAAATTGGCGTTTGATTTGCAATCAACAGGTATGCATACCGTGGTGATCAGCGCTAAACGTTTAACTGCAGAACAGAAAATGGCGATGGATGCGCAAGACCGCGCTTGGCAAACAGCGGCAAAGAGCAAAACACCAGCGAAGGGCTAATCTTATGACCTATCAAAATAATTAAAGAGTGTGTGTCAAACAATGTAGTAGAACAAAGCAGTATTGAAATAGCTTGTTAGAAATAGCTTATCAGGAATAAACGATAAGCAAACTACTAAGCAAACCGCACACTCTTTTTAGCGTGTACAAATCAAAGTCTTTTCAGCAGCAGAATGTATCCATGTAACGCTGCCACTGTTTGGAGAAGGTTTTGATTTATATGTGCCAGTATGTTTGTGATGCCGGTGTCAAACATTGAGCGGCAATTCCGCACCAAAAATTCGATGCCGCCCATGTTCTTTCGCTTTATACAATTGCGTATCCGCTAGGCTGATTAAACTATTCGCATTGCCATGCGCTTTTTCGGGTTTGCACCCGACGCCTACGCTGATTGTGACAAATGGGGCAACCGAAGACGCAGCGTGTTCTATCTGCAAACTGGCGATATCTTTATGGATTGTTTCAGCGATTTGTAAGGCACCGGTAAAACTGGTTTCTGGCAATAAGCAAACAAATTCCTCGCCGCCGTAACGAGCAATATGATCACTTGCGCGCATTAAGCTTGCTTTCAAGGCTTTGGCAACCTTACGTAAACAATCGTCACCCGCTTGGTGGCCATAATGGTCGTTGAATCGTTTAAAAAAATCGACGTCTAACATGATCAAACTCAGCGCAGCTTGATTGCGAATGGCACGTCCCATTTCGGCATTCACTCGTTCGTCAAAAAAACGTCGGTTATGAACGCCCGTAAGTCCGTCAAGATAAGCCCAACTGCGTAGCAGGTCGGACTGTGCTTTGAGCATTAAATGTGTTTTGACGCGCGCGCGAACTAGGCGTGGATTGACGGGCTTGGAAATGAAGTCAACAGCGCCGAGATCAAAGCCTTTTTCTTCTGCAGCTTCGTCAGTTTGTGCCGTGATAAAAATGACCGGAATATCCCGGGTGATGGCATCCGTTTTTAGTTTTTGACAGACTTGGTAACCGTCCATGTCAGGCATGACTAAGTCTAACAAGACCATGTCGGGTTGTTTCGATGCACAAAGCGCGAGTGCTTGGGCACCATTGGTTGCCATCAGGACTTGATAATCACTGGACAAAATTTGATACAAGACCTGAATATTGGTGGCTTGATCATCAACAACCAGAAGTCGCGGACGACTTGGCAATGGATACAAGTCTTCGCTTACATTGTCGGAAATATAGGAAGTAGGAGTCACTGGAACGGTATCTCCAAAAGTTCGGAACATAGTCGTTGCGCGAGTGCAAAATCTAGGGTCGCAATCGCATTCGCGAGTGGGGCTAGTTTATCCGGCAGCACTAGCCGACTGGAATTTTGCAATTCGAGTATGGTTTCGGTTGCTGCCATATCGGCGTTCTCCAGTTGTTCGGATAATTCTAACAGGCCGCGGCGGAACTGTAGATAGTCAAAATCAGTTGCAATGCTTTCAATGTGACCTGCATCCTTAGTTTGTTTATCAGATTGCTCACTAGTTTCACTGGCATGCAAGTATTTCGCCAGTCTGCCGAGTTGCAGATCAAGTTCAAGTAGGATTGTGCAGGTCTTGTCGATTAGGCGACGGCATTCAAGTACCTGGTTTTGACTCACTGCGAGATTGAAATCGTTTTCGATCTCTGCCAAGGTCTTGGCATGCAGATTGGCTCCCAATGTGGCGGATAAGCCTTTCATCGTATGCAGATGACGCAAGGTGCTGTTCAAATTGTCAGGTAAGCTAGATTGTAATTGGGGTGGAATCTGTTGTAAGTCTTTGCGATACATTTCTAGCATACGAAGATATAGATCTTGCTTGCCGCCAAGTCGATTTAAGGCCGGATAAATATCGATACCTAATTGCGCAGCAGTGCTCGCCAGCTCGTTATCTCTATCGCCAGTCGTAGTTTTTTGAATCACGCGCGTCTGATCTCTAGCGGTGTGATGCTGAATAACCTGAATTAGATCTTGTAAGTCAAAAGGTTTGCCGATGTGACCATTCAATCCAGCCGCCAGACAGGCTGCTTTATCTGATTCCATGACGTTGGCTGACATCGCAATGATGGGGAGCTGAGTGCGCCCAAGCTCTGTACGGATTTTTTTCGTGGCGGTGAAACCATCCATCACTGGCATCTGCAGATCCATCAACACTAAATCGAAGGGCAAACGTTCATTGGCAATCATTTCAATCGCCTCTAAGCCATGATTGGTAATCAAGATAGTGGCGCCTTCTGCCTCTAGCAATTCGCGGGCAACTTGTTGATTGTTCAGATTGTCTTCGACCAATAAGATGCGCAACTTATGCAGTCCGTTAGAATCCGGAGTGCTTGATGACGGTGCTTTATCCGATTTCCGGACTAAATGTTCAGCGAGTTTTTTGGTGTTGACAGGTTTGACCAAAACTTGATCGAACAGACTTTGTTCTTTTGGTGACGCTCTTTGGAATAGCTCGCGTTCCGTTTCACGCATCAATAACAACATGGGATGGCCGTGTTGTTGCGTCAAGTCACTAATGTCCCTAATAATTCCCCATCCATCGGTTTCGATATTATCCCAATCGATCAAGATTGCTTGATAAAGGGCCGGCTGGGATTGCAATATTTGTAGTGCGGATTGGCTGCTATCGACAAACTCCGGTTCGATATGCAATTCCTTGCAGGCATTTTTGAGATGTTCGCGGACAAAAATATTCGCTTCTGCAATGATGATTGCCTCAGGCCGCATTGCTTCATGCTGATCTTCAAAGGTGGCTTGGGAATCGCGAGCGATAGGCAAGCTGATGGTGAAATGGAAGCAAGAGCCTTTGCCCAAAGCACTTTCGAGATCAAGTTTTCCACCCATCATATCGACTAAGCCCTGACTGATGGCAATGCCTAAACCAGAGCCACCAAAGCGCCGGGTGGTCGAGGCTTCGGCTTGCGTAAAACCAGTAAAGATTTTTTGGTGGTTTTCTGGGGCGATTCCTATGCCGGTGTCTTTGACTGCAAACTTGAGCGTGACGCTGTCCGCATCTTGTGCCTGTGTCGTGATGGCAATGGTGACTTCACCTTGTTCGGTAAATTTCACCGCGTTGCTTCCCAGATTCGTTAAAACCTGACGTAAGCGCAGGGCGTCTCCGATCAGTCGTTTTGGGATCTGGGGATCGATATCAAATAAGATATCGACCGGCTTATCGGCAATATTGATCGACAAGAGATCGGCAAGATCAGTCAATAATTGGTCGAGCCGGAAAGGATGTGGATCGAGGCTCATTTTGCCCGCTTCCACTTTGGAAATATCGAGTATGTCGTTAAGCAAATTAAGCAAAGATCGCGCTGCTCCCTCGGTTTTACTGGCGTAGTCATTCTGTTGGGACGTCAAGGTGGTTTTGCGTAACAGGTTTAACATCCCCAAAATTGCATTCATCGGCGTGCGTATTTCATGACTCATATTCGCGAGGAAAGCCGACTTGGCCTGACTGGCGTCATCAGCGGCCTGTTTTGCTTTGCGGAGGGTCTCCTCGGCATGATATTGCAAAGTGATGTCGCGGTTAATCCCTGTGACTAACATTGGTTTGCCATGCTCATCCCGTTCTACCCCACCTGCAGCTTGGATATAACGAATGCCTTGGGTCGGACTGAGAATCCTAAACACTGGGTTGTACACATGATTTTCTTCGAGCGCGGCTTTCAGCCTTGCTTCGGTCTCGGCGATGTCATCTGGATGCACTTTAGCGCGCCAAATGTCGTAAGTTAATTTATCTTGACGGGCAGCTCTTGGGATTTCATAGATCTCGTACATACGGTCATTAAAGATGAGCTCATTACTGGCGATATCCCAGCTCCAGATTCCTAACTGGGCGACCTCTGCAGCTTTGCTTAGTTGGTCACGCACGGTGAGAAGGCGTTGTGTGCTCTTTTGCAATTCGGCTTCGGCGGTTTTTCGTTCCGTAATATCCATTTGCGTACCAGATACCCATTCCGGTTTTCCGAGCGGCGTATAAGAAGAAACTCGACCGCGGGTCAATACCCAAATCCAATGACCGCTTTTATGCTTGAGGCGGTTTTCGCATTCATAGTAGGAGCGCTCATGGGCAAAATGTTGTTGCATCAGGGCTTTAGCTTTTAGCAAATCTTTGGGATGGGTTAGCTCATCCCAAGTTTGAATCGTGGGCATGCCGAGTTCATTAAGCTCATAACCAACTTGATCTGCCCAGCGCTCATTCAAACGCATTTCGCCGGTCTCGACATTCCACTCCCAGGTTCCGACATTCGTACCCTCAATAATATGTGCCAATGCCGAGCGTTGATTCGCCAGTCGGCTTGCTGCCTTTTTGCTAGCAGTAATATCGGTGCGGATAGAGATAAATTTTTCTATTTGACCATTGGTGTTTTTAAAGGGTGCGATGAAAGTATCAACCCAATATAGACTGCCAGTCTTGGTGCGGTTACAAACTTCGCCACGCCAGGGTGTTCCGGAGGAAATGGTGCGCCACATGCTGGACAAAAAATCCGGTGATTGCACGCCAGTGGCGACGATCTTATGGTTACCACTTAGAATTTCATCTCGGCTATAGCCGCTAATCCGGCAATACGCTTGATTCACATCAATGATTTTTCCAGCGCCATTGGCGATTGAGACGATGGCATGCATATTCAAGGTGCTCAGCAGGGCATCGCTATCCCGTAAAGCGGCTTGTAGTTTTTGTGCGGCGGCTTTGCTTTCGGTGACATCGGTGCAGATGGCGATGTATTTTTCAATCACCCCCTCGCTATTCGTAAACGGTGCAATAAAGGTATCCACCCAATACAAGCTTCCATCGCGGGCGCGATTGCAAACCTCACCACGCCAGGGTGTGCCGCTTGAAATATTGCGCCAGATATCCACCCAAAATTCTTCGGATTGCTCTTTTGAGCTGATGATTCTGTGGTTCTGGCCGATCAAGGCGTCGCGTGGATAAGCGCTGATGCGACAGAAAGCGTCGTTGACATCGACGATGCAGCCACTTGCATCCGTCACGGAAACGATCGCATGCATATTCAGCGTGCTGAGCAAGGCGTCATTGTCACGCATGGCGGCATCAAGTTTGCGTTGGATTTGCGTGCTGAGCCCAAACTGTACTTTCAGTAGCGATGCGAGCAAGGCGCTGATTAAACTGAGCGCAACGAAAAAGGCGATAGGAATAGTTCGATGTAGTTTGTCTTCGAAGACTTTTGTGCTGGAAATGTGCAGTTTAAACTGGTGCCGATGTACGGAGATCAGGCGAGTAGTGCTGAACATGGCACTGTGCGTTGCCTGTCCGGTAAATTCATTAGGATTTGAAGCGAGGCTGGCTCTTGCTCCGGGCATTGATTTACTCTTATTATTCGCGCTGAAGTACTTGGCGATTTCGCCATTGGTCTTGTGTGTATTTTCCAATTCGAACTGCACAATATCTTGATCCACTTCAGCGATTGACGACAGTAAATCATTGAGAAAAATTGGTGCGTACACTAATCCTAAGAGTGCCTCAGTACGAAGTGCAGTGGTTTTGGGCGCTTGTGTATTTTTGTAAATCGGCACAAATAATAAAACGCTCGCGTTCTTTTCTGCTTTTGGTGGTGCATAGATCAAGGGGCTCGTGCTTGGCAAGCCAGAACTAATGGCTTCATTGATCGCTGCGCGGCGTCGTTGGTCAGAACCAAAATCGGTGCCGGCGACAATGTGCTTGCTGTAGGGTGATTCGAAGAATTTAGCGATGTATCGAAACTCCGCAGGATTTTCACCAAATTCCTGCAGCTTCATCTCAGAGGACGTGAGTTTTCTTTGTGCATCCAAGTAGTCTTGAAACCTTGCTTTGGGGACTTTTTCCAAGTAACCAAAACCGCGTAGTCCTGGGTATTCTTGAATTAAATTGTGGCTCAAAATACCGGCGCGAAAATCATTCGCCTGCAGATTGGGATTCATGCTAAACAGGCTTTTGATGCCGTTAAGAGCATAGACAGGAATAATGAAACGCTGTTGAATCTCGGTGACGACACGTTCACTTCGATTTTGAAACTCTCGCTCTAGTTTGTTTTTTTCATTATGATTGAGCCACCATGTGCCCGCAGTGGCGAAGCACAAGCCCAAAATGAAGATGGCGGTGGGAAGATACTGAGGTAGCAGCAACCGCTGTGAGAGCCAGAATTTCTTCACGAAACACAGTCCTTGCGTAGTGATGCAATTGACGACTTTTAAGTATCACGGTGTTTTGATGTTGCCGTCAATCAAATATTTCTTTGGGGAAGCGCAAAATTGCGCGAAAATGCAACATTTGAAGCTTTATATCAAAGCCTTTGCTTGCTACGTCAAAGATTGACTCGAGATTTCATTACGATTTACCATGATTTTCAAAGATTTCTAATGACTTGGGAGGATTTGTACAGCGCTTTTGCGGTATCTTCCACGATCAAAGAAAATAGTCGATGGCTAAGGACAGTAAAAATGAGCGAAAATGCGCCTGCAGTTTGCCTCTCGCTGCCAATTGTTGAGAGACCTTTGCATGCAAGCTCGGTATTGCCATCGATGTCGCAATGCTCTTGTTGTCAGAATTAATTGTTTTACTTATCAACCCATTTACTCCCCCCCCTCAGCAATTCCTATGAATAAAAATTACGCGATCTATGGATTAGGCGCCGCCTTAGTCGACACAGAAATTACCTTGCATGATGCCGACCTACAAAGCATGAAAGTTGACAAAGGTGTCATGACCTTGGTCGATGAGCCACGGCAAGCGGAATTGATGGTTGCTCTGGAACACCATCTGGTTGCTTCTAAACGGGCAAGTGGTGGCTCGGCGGCTAATACGATTATCGCGGCCAGCTATTTTGGCTGCCAAAATTTTTATTCTTGCAAAGTCGCTAATGATGAGAATGGTGCCTTCTATCTGGATGATTTAAAGGCCGCCGGCGTATCTTTGCCACAGCATGTTGTTCCACCAGCAGGTATCACTGGTAAGTGTCTGGTCATGATTACGCCCGATGCAGAGCGTACGATGAATACATTTTTGGGTATCAGTGGCGAACTCAGTGTCAATGAATTAGACCTCGACGCCATTAAGGCTTCACGCTTCGCCTATATTGAAGGTTATCTGGTCACCTCACCGACCGGAAAAGCCGCCGCCATCCACTTGCGCGAACAGGCCCAACAACATGGCACACAAGTGGCGATCAGTTTGTCTGATCCAGCCATGGTGCAATTTTTCCGCGATGGTCTGTTAGACATGATAGGCGGCGGCATGGATTTGATTTTCTGTAATCGCGATGAGGCGATCGGATTCACCCAAGCCGAGAATTTTGAGCAAGCTTGTGAACGTTTGAAACCGTATGCGAAGAAGTTTGCGATCACTTGCGGTGCTGATGGTGCTTTGGTGTTTGACGGTGAGAACTTCCACCAAGTTGGCGCACCTAAAGTCATGGCGATTGATACCAATGGCGCGGGTGATATGTTCGCAGGCGCTTTTTTATATTGTATTGATCAAGGACTCGATTTTGTAAGGGCTGCTGAATTTGCCAATCTTGCTGCAGCGACCATCGTGACTCAGTACGGGCCACGCTTGCAGGCACAACAATATCAAGGTTTGAAAAATCAATTTTTTGGTGCGTAATTTTTCTTAGTGCTTATGCACGGGACATCATCGGGGTATCACTGAGGGTACATAGTCAATGTTGACTTCATTTTCCAATCGCATCACAGGATACTTTGCCGCCGTCTTGGTGGCGGCACTTGGTATCTTGTTTTTCCTTTGGTATATCGGCATGCCCTCGTTGGGATTGATCGGTGCCCGTGAAGCACGCCTAGCGAACGCGATTGCGCAATTGGAAATGCAAGCGGATTTGCAAAGAAATTTGTTGGTTTCTGATCTGCATGATCGTAGCGCCGATATATTGTTTATCGCTGATAGCGAAGAGCTAAAGCAAGCCCTGACTGCATCCCCAAGCGTGTTACAAACCACATTGGAGAAAAAATTTAAGAGTTTGCAAAAAGCGCATGCAGAGCGTTTCTCGGGCTTGTTCATGGTCAATACCGTTCAAACAGAACTCCTTGCTGGGGTCACTTCCAATGCGCAAAAGTCGTTCAGTAAGGGGCAATTGACCACCTTATTGAAGCGGCTGAAAAAGCATGTACAGATCATTAACTGGACTGATGCCGATGGTCAGTCAGTCTTATTGGTGACTCAAGCTATCAATATCGCGGGTGAAGATACAGAATCAAAATCGCCGTTCCTGTTGGTCGGCGTGTTGGACGTCGAGCTGTTTTTACGAGATCGGTTTTTGTTTGATCAGGACTTGCGGCAGCGAGTCGGTACCACCATGTTGTTTGACGCTGGCGCCAGTTTGATTAGTAGCTTTCCCAAAGTTGACGATACGCGACCGCTATATATTTCGAATAAAAAAATCATGGGCGGATTTGAAGGCAGTTTGTCGCAGAAAAATGAACTTGGTGATGAATTGATTGCAGTCTATCGGAATGTGTATCTAAGTCAGTCGCAAGTCTGGACCATGGTGCATGTGGTCGCCAAAGTCGAGCTGCTCTCTGGTCTGACGCAAAGCGTGAACCTACTATTGATAGCTGGCGTGATGATTACCTTGATTGCCTTGGCGCTCATTCGTTTCGCAGCGCATCGTTTGGCACTATCGCTCGAAGATCTGGCGCACACCGCAACCCAGCTAGGACAGGGTGATTTGCATGTACGGGCGAGTTTGCAAACCAATGAAATCCAGGAGATTCGGGTACTTACTTATGCCTTTAATGGGATGGCCGATGCGGTACAAAACGCCCAGGAATCGCTAGAAGAAAAGATACAACAGCGTACTGAAGAATTAGCCCGTTCAGAAGCGCGTCACTTGATCTTGTTTAATGCGACGGCGAGCGCAGTGGTTGTGCTTGACCCTTATCGGATTATTGATGTTAATCCAGCCGCGGTCGAACTCTTTGGTGCTAGTGATGCCGCTGACCTAATGTTTCGCCATCCTGCAGAATTGTCGCCAACAATCCAAGCTAATGGCATTGATTCTGATAGCTTGGCGAGTCAACATATACAAAAAACCCAAGAGTTGGGACATTATTCCTTTGAATGGACGCATAAGCGGCTGGACAATGGGGACTGTTTTGACGCTGAGGTTTTACTCAATCGGGTCGAGCTTGATGGCAAACAATATATCCAAGGTAGTGTCCGTGATATCTCTGCCAGAAAGCGAGCGGAAGCCGCTTTACATGCTAGTGAGGAGCGGCATCGCACTTTGGTGGAATGGTCGCCTGAAGGTATTAATGTGCATCGAAAAGGCAAATTGGTGTATGTGAATGCCTCAGCGATACGCATGTTAGGCGCGCAAACTGCTGATCAATTAGTTGGTCGTGCTATCACCGACATTATTCATTCAGCCTATCATCATGTGATAACGAGTAAGGTAAAAAGCATACACGATTCCGACGTGCATAAAGAAACCTATGACATTCAATTTGTTCGGATAGACGGCAGCGTCATCGACGTTGTTGCACAAGCTGCCTTAATTGATTTCGATGGTGCGCCATCGATTTATGTTGCCTGGCACGATGTGACCGAAACCAAGCGCCATACTGAGTCGCAAAGAATCGCCGCCACCGCGTTTGAATCCCAAGAAGGCATGTTTGTCACTGATGCATCATGGAATATTCTGCGCACCAATCAATCATTCAATCAAATTACTGGCTATACATCCGAGCAGCTAGTTGGTCGCCCCCCCAATTTCTTCAATGAACACTTCAAATGTGATGCGAACTTTGCTGCCATGATGGCGAGCATCGCTGAACGTGGTTCCTGGCAAGGTGAAGTTGTAGACATGCGTCAAGACGGAAGCGAATTCGCCGCTTGGATTAATATTTCCAGTGTGACTGATGAGGGCGGGATTATCACCCACTATGTGGCTACGTTTAACGACATTACCTTGCGCAAGGCTGCTGAAGATGAAATCCGTAATTTAGCCTTCTTTGATCCGCTGACACAATTGCCAAATCGCCGTCTTCTCATGGACAGATTGGAACAAGCGCTAGCCTCTGGTAATCGACATCATCGCAAGGGGGCTTTGTTATTTATCGACTTAGATAACTTCAAAACTCTGAACGATACTTTAGGTCATGATCATGGCGACTTACTGCTGCAGCAAGTGGCGGAACGTTTGAATCTTTGCACTCGAGAAGGCGACACAGTCGCACGTTTGGGTGGTGATGAGTTTGTTGTGATGTTGGAAAATCTAGAAGAGAATGTGCTTGATGCTGCCAATCAGGCAGAAACCGTGGCGATCAAAATTCTCTCGGAATTGAATCAAACCTATTGGCTGGGTGTGAATGAACATCATAGTTCGCCAAGCATCGGTGTGACCTTGTTTGGTGAAAAATCAGAAACCATCGCCGAGCCTTTAAAGCGTGCTGATCTGGCGATGTATCAGGCCAAAGCAGCTGGCCGCAATACCATACGTTTCTTCGATCCTAAGATGCAAGTCATTGTCTCGCAACGCGCACAATTAGAGGAAGACTTGCGCGACGCTATGCTCAATGAACAGTTTGAATTGTATTACCAGCCGCAATTTTCGGACGACGGACGTTTGTTTGCCGCCGAGGTACTGATTCGTTGGCATCACCCAAAACGGGGCATCATTTCACCCGCAGAATTTATTCCTCTGGCGGAAGAAACTGGTTTGATTGTGATTCTTGGTTATTGGGTTTTGTACACCGCGACTAATCAGCTGGCGGCTTGGGCAAATAGACCAGAGTTTGCAGAGTTAACGATTGCAGTGAATGTCAGTCCAAGTCAATTTCATCAAAAGAATTTTGTGGAGCAGGTGCTCGATGCATTGAGCTTAAGTGGCGCTGATGCACGACATTTGAAATTAGAATTAACCGAAGGCTTTTCTATTTCTAATATCGAAGATGTGATCGCGAAAATGACGAGTTTGAAAACGCGTGGTGTGGGATTTTCACTCGACGATTTTGGTACTGGTTATTCTTCACTGTCTTATTTAAAGCGATTGCCTTTAGATCAATTAAAAATCGATCAGAGTTTTGTTCGCGATATCTTGATCGACCCAAATGATGCTGCAATTTCCAAGATGGTCATCGTGTTGGCCGAAAGTTTAGGTCTGTCGGTCATCGCCGAAGGGGTCGAAACGCTGGCACAAAAAGCCTTCTTGGAAGAACAAGGTTGTCGCGCTTATCAAGGTTATCTCTATAGCAAACCATTGCCGCTGGCGAAATTTGAAGCGTTTGCGATTCAAGCGTATCAATTTTTAAATTCTAGCCCCGAGTCAGAAGAATAGATCAATAGCGCTCATATTGCTAAATCGCCCTCATGCGATGTTGAACTTATTCGTTTAAGTTTAGTCCTACCCCCTTTCGATGGTATCGTGCAGAAGTTTGATGCGTGCATCTGCTCTTGTGTGCATCAAGAGAATGGCATTTGATGTCGTTTTTTTCATGTGCGATTATCAATCTAATTTTGTATTTGCTAATCTCAGCATAATAATAAAGGAGACGATATGGACAGACGTGACTTTTTAAGTTTGGGCGGCGCGGCACTAGGTACTTTCCTGATGCCCGCTTATGGACATGCGATTACCGTAGATGAATTGCTTAAGCCAGTGTCGAATCAATTTCGTAAAACACTCGCCGATGTGGCCTTGAATGCTGCGACTTCAGCTGGAGCAAGCTATTGCGACGTACGCATAGGCCGCTACTTAAATCAGTTTATTTCCACCCGCGATTTAAACGTAGAGAACGTCGTGAATACCGAATCAGCCGGTGTCGGTGTGCGCGTCATTGCCAATGGCGCTTATGGATTTGCCGCGACCAATGATATGTCACCAGATGCGGTAGCAGCGGCTTCTCGTCAAGCGGTGGCGATCGCAAAAGCCAATGCGAAACTGCAAACAGAGCCAGTTCGTCTAGCGCCAGTCAAGGGTGTTGGCGAAGTCAGTTGGGCTACCCCGATCAAGAAAGACTGGCGTACCGTGCCGATTAAGGAGAAGGTTGATCTATTGATCGCCGCGAATAAAGCGGGGATGGACGCTGGTGCTAATTTTATGCAATCGGTCATGTTCCAAGTCAATCAGCAGAAATATTTTGCCTCTACAGATGGCTCGTATATTGACCAAGATGTACATCGATTCTGGATGCCATTAACTGCGACTGCTGTCGATACCAAAACGAATAAATTCCGTTCGCGCCAAGGATTATCCGCCCCAGTTGGCATGGGCTATGAATACCTCGATGCCCGTCCAGAAGATAAAGTCAAAGCAGCCGGTGGTGTCGCTACGCTGTATAAAAATTCCTATGACCTGATCGCCGATGCGCGTGCTTGCGGTGCTAGTGCGAAACAAAAACTCACGGCGAAATCTGTCGTTCCTGGTAAATATGATTTGGTACTCAGCCCAGAACATATGTGGTTGACGATCCATGAGTCAGTCGGACATCCAACTGAGTTAGATCGCGTATTGGGCTACGAAGCGAATTTCGCAGGTACTAGTTTTGCGACCATCGATAAGTGGGAAAGCAAAAAATTTAAATACGGCGCTAGCAACGTCAATATCGTTGCCGACAAAGTCGTGCCCGGTTCCCTCGGCGCAGTTGGCTATGATGACGAAGGTGTTCCATGCAAGCAGTGGGACATCATTAAAGACGGTATTTTGGTGAACTACCAGGCCACCCGTGATCAAGTGCACATGCTGGGTCAAACCGAATCCCACGGTTGTTCCTATGCGGATAATTGGAGCAGCGTGCAGTTCCAGCGTATGCCGAATATTTCTCTGGCTGCGGGCAAAAAACGCCTGACGCCAGATGAGATGGTGAAGGATGTGAAGAAGGGCATTTACATCATTGGTGATGGATCGTTCTCGATTGATCAGCAGCGCTTCAATTTCCAGTTCGGTGGTCAGATGTATTTCGAGATCAAAAACGGCAAGATAGGCGAACAATTAGAAGACGTCGCCTATCAATCGAATACCCAAGAATTCTGGAATGCCTGCAGTGCCACTTGCGATGAACGCGATTGGCGTCTTGGTGGTTCGTTCTTCGATGGTAAAGGTCAGCCGAGCCAATCAAGTGCGGTTTCACATGGTTCGAGTACCACGCGCTTTAACGGCATTAATGTGATCAATACCGCGCGTAAGATCGCTTAAGGAGACCGAATCGTGAAACAACTAAGTCAAGAAGAAGTCAAAAGTATCTGCGACAAAGTGATGGCGTTTTCCAAAGCCGATGAATGTAATGTGCAATTAGGCGGTGGCAGCACAGGCAATATCCGTTTTGCACGTAACGCTGTTTCAACCTCGGGCATCGTGAGCGATACACAATTAGTCGTCGCAGTCGCTTTTGGTAAAAAACAAGGGATTACGACGATCAATGAATTTGATGATCAGTCGTTGGAAAAAGTCGTGCGTCGTGCCGAAGATTTGGCACGTCTTGCACCGGAAAATCCCGAGTTTATGCCAGCCGTGAGCAAACAGGCGTATCGCGCTTCTCCGACCTTTCATCAAAAGACCGCGGATATCGATCCAGCGTTCCGCGCTGAAATTGCGGCGTATGCGATTGAAGCCTGTCGTAAAAATAATTTAGTAGCGGCAGGGTTTTTTACTGATCGTAATTCCTTCAGCAGTATCGCCAATTCGAACGGCGTCTTCGGCTATCAGCGTGAAACTGGACTCGATTTTACTTGCACGGTACGCACTGATGATGGTCGTGGTTCTGGTTGGGTCAAACGCTCTATCAGCGATGCGTCGCGTTTTGATGTGCGTGAAGCGATTGATGTGGCGATGGAAAAAGCCAAGCGTTCTTTGAATGCCAAAGCCTTAGAGCCAGGTCGCTACACCGTGATTCTCGAACCAGCAGCGACCTCAGATCTGATCGGCAATATGTTGGGCGGATTTGATGCTCGCCAAGCCGATGAAGGACGGAGTTTTCTGTCCAAAAAAGGTGGCGGAAATCGTCTCGGCGAAAAACTCTTTGATGAGCAGGTCAATGTGTGGGCCGATCCTTGGCACCCCGAAGTTGGTGTATTGCCTTGGGATGGCTCCATGTTGCCGCGTGAGCGTATCGATGTCATTAAAAATGGTCGCGTCAATTCACTTGAGTACTCACGTTTTTGGGCACAAAAACAAAAAGTTGCGGCGACTGCAGGCCACGGCAATATGATTATGGCAGGCACCAACAAAACTACCGCCGAACTGATCGCGAATACCAAAAAAGGTGTGCTGGTCACACGGACTTGGTATATCCGCATGGTCGATCCGCAATCGGTATTGCTGACTGGCTTAACCCGTGATGGTACCTTCTACATTGAGAACGGCAAAATCATGTATCCGATTAAAAATTTCCGCTTCAATGAAAGTCCGGTAACGATGTTAAACAACATCGAGGAAATCGGTAAGCCGGTCGTGATCGCGGGTGATGAAGTGCCTTACCAAATGTTGATACCACCGATGAAAGTGCGTGACTTTAATTTCACGTCCTTATCGGACGCCGTGTAAGAGATTGACGAAGTAGAGCAGCGCTCGGCCGGTAGCGTAAATACTGTCGCCGAGTGTTCTGATATTGATAGTCTTACCGAGGAAAGAAAATGAAAAAATTACTGTTTTTATTGATCGGCTTTTGGGGAGTGGTAATGGGTGCCTCGGCGATTGAAGAACCAAGTTTTGAAGTGATCAAGCGCTATCCACAGTTTGAAATCCGAAAATACCAAGCTTATTTGGTTGCGGAGGTCCTTGTCCCAGGTCCTGCGGAAAAGGCTGGCAATACGGCGTTTGAATACTTAGGCGGCTATATTTTTGGTAAAAACAAAGGCAGCCGAAAAATCGACATGACAGCGCCCGTGTCACAAACGCCAGCGCCAATCAAAATTGAAATGACGGCACCCGTCTCGCAGACTCCAGCCGATGGTGGCTTTATCGTTCAATTTACGATGCCCAAAGAGTTCACTATGGACAGCCTCCCTGAACCAACAAACTCAAAGGTAAAGCTGCGCGAAATGCCTGCGCAAACTTACGCAGTGATTACCTATTCCGGCGGTTGGTCTCAATCGCTGTATGAAGAAAAGCTGGCCACCTTGAAGAAATTAGCCAAAGAAGCCGGTGTGACTTTGGAAGGTGAAGCGATTTTTTCACGCTACAACGGACCGATCTCTTTACCGTTTTTGCGCAGAAATGAAATTTGGCTACGTGTTGTGTCGTAAATGGAAGGAGTGCTTTTCTATTTCTCTGTGAGGATAGGAAAGCTTCCGTAGTTGGCACGGCAGGAATTGGCGTGGAAACCCGTACGACATCTGTAGTGCTAGGATTATTGAAAGTGAAAGCAGTCTCCAGGAGGAATGATGGAACGTCGTGAATTTTTAAAGATAGCTGGTATCGCTTCCGCAGGATTGGTGATACCGGTGTATGGTCATGCGATCAGTGTTGATGAGTTAGTCAATCCGGTTGGTAAAGCCTTTAAGAAAAGTTTGGCTGATGCAGCAATGAATGCGGCGACCAAAGCCGGTGCTAGTTATTGCGATGTGCGCATTGGTCGTTACGTAAATCAATTTATTACTACACGTGATACGCGCGTGGAAAATATTGTCAACTCCGAATCAATGGGTGTCGGCGTGCGCGTGATAGCTGGCGGTGCTTATGGTTTTGCTTCAACCAATGATTTGTCGCTGGACGCGGTTGCCAACATGGCGAAACAAGCGGTGGCGATTGCCAAAGCGAATGCAAAACTCCAGAGCGAACCTTTGATGCTGGCTCCCGTTAAAGGTGTAGGCGAAGTGAGTTGGGCGACACCGTTCACCAAAGATTGGCGTACCGTTGCGGTAAAAGAAAAAGCCGATATGTTAATCGCTGCAAATCGTGCTGGTCTCGAAGCAGGTGCGAGTTTTATGCAGTCCAATTTATTCCAAGTGAATCAAGAGAAGTATTTCGCTTCCACCGATGGCTCTTACATCGATCAGGATATCCATCGCTTGTGGGCACCGATGACGGCAACCGCCGTGGATAAAGCGACCAACAAATTCCGCAGTCGTGAAAGCTTGTCTTCACCAGTCGGGATGGGTTTTGAATTTTTTGATGCTAAGCCAGAAGATAAAGTTAAAGCGGCTGGCGGCGTCGTTACTCTGTATAGAAACTCACTTGATGTCATCGAAGAAGCACGCGAAGCCGGGCGTCAGGCACGCGAGAAATTGGCGGCCAAATCGGTCGAGCCTGGTAAGTATGATTTAGTCTTAAGTCCGGATCATTTGTTCTTAACGATACATGAGTCAGTCGGACATCCAACTGAACTCGATCGCGTTTTGGGCTACGAAGCGAACTATGCGGGAACCAGTTTTGCGACCCTCGATAAATGGCGCAGTAAGAAATTTAAGTTTGGTTCTGATCGCGTGAATTTCTTCGCCGATAAAACCACACCGGGTTCTTTGGGCGCGGTTGGCTATGACGATGAAGGTGTTGCAGGTAAGCGTTGGGACATCATTAAAGACGGCGTGTTGGTCAATTATCAGGCGACTCGCGATCAAGCACATATCATTGATGAAAAAGAATCGCATGGTTGTTCGTATGCCGATAGCTGGAGCAGCGTGCAGTTCCAGCGTATG
Organism: Undibacterium sp.; assembly: GCA_043770645.1. Taxonomy (GTDB): domain Bacteria; phylum Pseudomonadota; class Gammaproteobacteria; order Burkholderiales; family Burkholderiaceae_D; genus Undibacterium. The sequence goes on from JAYVHZ010000414.1 coordinate 19,821, forward strand.
CCTAACGTGTCTTTAGCCGCAGGCAAAGCGCCATTGACACCCGATGAAATGGTCAAAGACGTCAAGAAGGGCATTTATATCTTGGGTCGCGGTTCCTACTCTATCGATCAACAACGCTATAACTTCCAATTCGGTGGTCAGTTATTTTTCGAGATTAAAAACGGCAAAATCGTCGGTCCAGTTGAAGATGTCGCATACCAATCGAACACGCAAGAATTTTGGAATAGCTGTAGTGCGATTTGTGATGACCGAGATTGGCGTATGGGTGGTTCATTCTTTGATGGCAAAGGCCAACCGAGCCAAGTTAGTGCGGTATCGCATGGCTCCAGCACGACGCGGTTTAACGGTATTAATGTGATCAACACAGCACGCAAGATCGCTTAGCCCAACTCACTTAGCAAGTACCAAATTAGCGAACGAATTAAGCGAACAAAATAAGCGTATAAAAAGAGGAAACATATGATGAAGAAAATGACTCAGGAAGAAGCGAAGCGCATCTGTGACCGTGTGATTGGCTTTTCTAAAGCCGATGAATGTCGCGTGGTCATTCAAGGTAGCCGTGCTGGCAATATTCGTTACGCACAAAATAGTGTCTCCACCGCAGGCTTGAATCAAGATACGCAATTGTCGGTGAGTGTGGCTTTTGGCAAACGTCAGGGTACCGCCACCATCAACGAGTTTGATGATAAATCTTTAGAAAAAGCCGTGCGTCGTGCGGAAGATATCGCCCGTTTGGCACCAGAAAATCCAGAATTCATGCCCGCGGCGAGCAAGCAAGAATTCAAAGCGACCCCGACCTATTTTGAAAAAACCGCAGCGATCGATCCTGAATATCGCGCTGAAGTGGCGGCACAAAGCATTAGCTTGGCAAAAAAAAATAGACTCGTTTCTGCGGGCTTCTTTCTCGACACTTTGGGCTTTGAAGTGATTGCGAATTCAAATGGTGTGTTTGGATTTCAAGAATCGTCGAACTTGAGCTTTAGTTGCACTGCACGTACCGAAGATGGTCGCGGGTCTGGTTGGGTGACTCGCAGTGCGAACGACGTGCGTAAATTTGATCCGCGCGAAGCGTCGGAAATCGCCATCGAAAAAGCGATGCGTTCCGTGGATGCGAAAGCCTTGGAGCCTGGTCGTTACACCGTCGTTTTGGAGCCAGCTGCGTCATCCGATATTTTGAATTTTATGTTCAATGCCTTTGATGCGCGTCAGGCGGATGAGGGACGTAGTTTCTTATCGAAAAAAGGTGGTGGCAATCGCCTCGGTGAGAAAATGTTTGATGAACAGGTGAATATCTGGACGGATCCGTGGAATGCCGACGCACCAGTTAGCCCGTGGGATAGTGCATCGATGTTGGCACGTGAACCTATGTCTATGGTCAAGAATGGCAAGATTGAGTCTTTGCAGTATTCGAATTTCTGGGCGAAGAAGCAAGGCGTTGCGCCGCGTGGTCGTGCTGGTAATACCATCATGGCTGGCGGCACCAAAACCACGGAAGAGCTGATCGCTTCGACCAAGAAAGGTATTCTGGTAACGCGTACTTGGTATATCCGTTCCGTCGATCCACAATCTTTGCTGGTAACCGGCTTAACCCGTGATGGCACTTTCTACATTGAGAATGGCAAAGTCAAACATCCAGTCAAGAATTTCCGTTTCAACGAGAGCCCGGTCACAATGTTGAACAACATTGACGATTTGGGTAAAACGCAAGTGTTTGGTGACGGTCGTAAATCAGTCGTGCCAGCGATGAAGTTGCGCGACTTTAACTTTACGTCTTTGTCGGATGCCGTGTAGTCACTTTTCCTTGCGAGCTGGTATTGCGTATGTCAAATTTTGACTTTTATTTCACCCGGTTGATGTATGACTCAGGGGATTGGGATGTTGATATACGCATGCCGAGCAATGTCTTAAATTCGCTGGTGGAATACACCAATTTACGGGTAGACACCGTGGAACGCGTGGTCGCGTTGTCAGATCCTAAGATGCTGAGTGCACCATTTTGCTATCTTGCTGGTCATAAACTGGTGCAGTTTAGTCCGCTCGAGCGCAAGCATCTAGAGCGCTATATCAAGGGCGGTGGCTTCTTATTGGTCGACGATTGTAATCACGATATTGATGGTTTGTTTGCGAAGTCGTTTGAGGCCGAAGTTGCGACGATCTTCGGTGCTAAGGCCTTGAAGAAAATCTCGAATAAACATCCTTTGTATTCCAGTTTTTTTAACTTCGACGGCCCGCCTAACACCAGTGTCGAGCTGAATGGCTGGGGTGATGACTTGGTGCACGATTATTTAAAAGCGATAGAAGTGCAGGGTCGAATTCGTCTGCTTTATAGCAATAAAGACTATGGCTGTGAGTGGGATTACGATTTTCGAAATAAACGGTTTCTGGCGGTCGATAATACCCGCTTTGCCGTGAACATTATTCAGTATGCTTTAGGAGCGTAGTATGCAAGCGAGTTGGACCGAAACAGAGATTGCTGAACTAAGTCAAAAAATTACTGCTCTGCGCAGTAGTATGTCGCAAGTGATTATTGGTCAGCACGAGGTGATTGATTCGCTCTTGATTTGTCTGTTGGCAGGCGGTCATGCCTTGGTTGAAGGCGTGCCGGGCTTGGGCAAAACTTTGTTAGTCAAATCGCTGGCGCAAGCGACGGATCTGGAATTTAGACGCGTGCAATTTACGCCTGATTTAATGCCATCCGATATCGTTGGCACGGAGATTTTGGAAGAAGATAGCAGCACCCGTCAGCGGGTTTTTCGGTTTCAGCAGGGGCCGATTTTTACCCAAGTGTTGTTGGCCGATGAGATCAATCGCGCTCCACCAAAAACCCAATCGGCTTTACTCGAAGCGATGCAGGAACGCTGCGTCACTTTTGCTGGACATACGCACCGCCTGCCTAAGCCATTTTTTGTCTTGGCGACGCAAAATCCGATTGAGCAAGCTGGTACTTATCCCTTGCCCGAGGCGCAGTTAGATCGTTTTTTATTGCGTATCGACGTTGTGTATCCAAGTGAAGATGAAGAAATCTTGATGGTGTCACGCACGACGCAAAGTCACACTGATGAAGCGACTCCAGCGATGGATGTTGAGAGTCTACTGCGGATACAGCAATTGGTGCGCGACATCGAGATTGGTGATCATTTGTTGCGTTACGCAACTCGCTTGATCCGTGCCACTCGGCCACAGGTCACGACCGTGGCTGCGGTCAAGCAGCATGTCGGCTGGGGTGCCGGTCCGCGTGCAGGACAGGCTTTGGTATTGGCATCGAAGGCGCGTGCCTTGATGCATGGCAGATTGGCGGTCACACGGGAAGATATCGCAGCGATGTTGTTGCCAGTGTTGGCACATCGGGTGATACGCAATTTTGAGGCTGAAGCCGACGGCATCGATATTGCTGAGATTTTGGATGCCTTGCGCAAAGACATCGCCGTCGATTAGTCCCATTGTCGCATGATCGATACCAATTATTTATTGGCGCATAGCCAAGATCTTGACCTCATCATTCGCCACGTATTGGCGGGCTTGGGGCATGGCTTACACGCCGGTCGTGAGCGTGGCGCTGGCGTCGAATTTTCTGAATATCGCGCGTATGCGCCGGGCGATGAATGGCGGCGCGTCGATTGGAAATTATTGGCACGTAATGATCGTTATTATGTGCGTGAAGCGGAACGTGATAGCCATGTTGCTATCTGGCTGTGGCTCGATGCGAGTGCGTCGATGGGAGAAACCAGTCATGTGTATCCCGATGTCAGCAAATTGGTATTCGCCCGTGCCGTGCTAGCTTGTCTCGCCGCGGTCGCCCAACGTCAGGGTGATGCTTTTGGCTTGATCGTAGCGAATCAAGGACGCTTGCAAGTGACGCCCGTGTCACGCGGACCTCGACAATTGCACAGGGTGATGGCGCATTTGAATCGGACACGCCCCGAAGCGCAATTGCTAGATACCTTATCGATGAAAGCCCAATTGCAATTTGTTCGTGCCCCGAGTTTACTATTCGCAGTTAGTGATTTCTTAGACTGGCCTTCCGCGAGCGCGGAGAGTTTATTGCGCTTACGCAAAATGCGACATGATGTCCGCGCTTTGAGTTTGCATACACAGGCCGAGCGTGCAGTCGACTTTCCTTTATCGACCACTTATTGTGACCCTGAACAGCCCGCCCATACCGCCGCATTTACAGCCGAAAATAAGGTGCAATATCAGAGCGCTTATGACGCCCATTACGAGCGCGTGCGCAGTGAATTGAAACGTGCCGATATTCCCTATCTGGCAGCCAATATCGAACAAGATATCGCCAAAGTTGTGCGCAGTTGGTTGCGTTTGGCGGGGCGGCTATGATCACACTATTGAGTCTGTCGCCATGGTGGTGGCTATTATTGCCAGTGCTGGGATTGCCAATCTGGTGGCATCGCCAGCGGCGTCAAACCCAACAGCGGCGCACGCTAGCCACCACAAAATTTCTACCTGCCGCACCACCGCAGCTATTGCGGGTCTGGCGCTGGCGCGATCTTTTACTCTTGCTACTGCGTTTCTTGATGCTGCTCACGATGTTGGCAATGCTTGCTGGTGTGGTGGCTAGTTGGCGTGGTGATACCGTTTTTGTGGCACCACATTTGGATCCACAGTGGCTGCAGAAAAACTTACAAGAAACCGGATTCACAGACGCTAAGCAAATGACTTTTTGCGCTGATGCTCGGTGCGACATCAGCACTGACAATCTACTGTTGTGGATGGAACAGCAGCAAGCGCAATGGCGACCTGATGCGCGTTGGTTAGTACTGGCATCGGCGGGAACGGTGCGTATGAACGGACAGCAGCCCGATCTGCGGCATGCACTCAGCATCAGGATTGCGCCACCTTCCGTCAAGCCAGCGCAGAGCCGATCAAGGATTGATGTGGCGATCAATAGCACGCGCATGGAACAATGGCGGCGTTTGTTTACCGCATTTGAAGCAGCGGGTGTCGGGGCGTATACCTTCATCTTAAGTGATCAGGTCAATGAGCAGACGGCTATTGCGATTTGGGATCAAGCGACGCTCATGCGATCTGATTGGCGAGCGCCGCTCATTTGGCAAACGCTCGCTGCGGGTAAGCCAGGGCAGAATGGCACAGATGCATCACTGAATGCCAATTTGCAAGAATTACACATTACGCTTAACAGCCACAAGGGTGGGCAAATATGGACTGTCGATCAAGCACATGATTGGCCACTGCAAAACGTCGATGATGCTAAAAAGTTGTATGAGGCTTGGCAGTTAGGCTATGTCGCCATGCTGCCAATACAAACCCAGCAAGTGAAAGCCAATACGTCGGCAGCATTGTCGGTGAGTGCACTAGATTCGGCTGCATTGACTTATTGTTTGTACTTGTTATTGATCTTGTTTTTGATAGAACGGAGTCTGGCACATGTCCGCCGTTCTTGATCAACTACCACGCCAGTTGTTTTGGCATATTTTGCGCTATCGTTGGATGGCCTATGTCGCGTTTGTGGCACCGTGGATCGTATTAGCGTCACCAATCGGCATCACAATTGCTTTGGCTTTGATATTGCTCGAATCGCTAATCTTATGGCGGCAAGTACAAGGAAAGTATGTGTCATGGCTGGATGCGCATTTTCCTGAATTAGAAGATAGTGCACGCCTACTGTCCGCGAACGACAAGCAATCTGGATTGGCGGCGTTGCAAAGAGCGCGCTTAGCGACGCGTTTGAGTAGTCTCGCGACACCAGAAAAACTGCGGCACATCGCGAGCGCTGTTTTACCTTGGCGGCGTGTTTATCTCGTTCTAAGTTGGGTGCTGGCTGCCGTTTTCTATGCCTTAAATCCTGCCACCACCTTACCTACGAATACCGTCGTGCCGCAGTCACTTCAGCACACGACTGTAACGCCATTGCGTCTCTATGTAAGCCCGCCTGCATACACACAAATCCCTGCGTTTGAAAGCGAAGCGAAGGCCTTGCAAGTACCGGAACATAGCCACATTCGCTGGTGCTTTATACAAGCAGAATTACCGCAAACGGCGTCATCGATCCGTCTCAGTAATGGACAAGAATTGCCATTTGTGCGAGTGGGAGAAGATGCGTGTGCTGATTGGGAAGTGAGTGAAACGGTATTTTGGACTTGGAGTGCCGATCCCAAACAAACTCGCTTCACCTTGACTGTGCAGTTAGATCAGGTACCAGAGATTAGCATTAAAGACCCTCTCGAACTTGTGCAAGTCTTGGATGCCAATGCCAAGTATGTTGGGATGCAAGTACAGGTACGCGATGATTATCAAGTGGTGAGCGCGAGCCTGCATTTGACACTGGCTCGTGGCAGTGGCGAAAATATTCGTTTTAGCGACAAGGAAGTCCCGCTACCGCAAGGTGCGGATAAACGCAGCCGAGATTGGCAAAAGCGTTGGAGTTTGGCCGAGTTGGGAATGGAGCCCGGCGATGAACTAGTTTTCTTTGTGCGAGCCATCGACAATGCCGCTAAGAATCCGCATGTCGTGCGTTCACCAACTTACACCATACGCTTGCCGGCACCTGATGCGGTAGAGGAAGAGTTGTCGGTACTACCGATCTTGGTTAAGCCGGAATCTTTGCGCAGTCAGCGGCAAATTATTATCGATACCGAGCAATTGGTCGCGGATATGGCTGCCAATCCCAAACTTTCTGCACCGCTGATCCGCAACCGCAGCGAGACGATTGCTAATGACCAAGCCGCATTGCGGCGTCGCTATGGACGCTTTCTCGGTGAGGAATCGAGTCTATTTGGCGACGAGCATGAACATGGTGAACATGCCGAGCACGGCAATGACAAACCCGGTGGTGATCTAGCGGCGCAATATGGGCACGCGCATGATCAGGAAGAAAATGCGACCTTGTTCGATGAAGCGACTAAGAAAATATTACGACGCGCCTTAGTCGCCATGTGGGATGCTGAAAAATCTCTACGCGCGATTACGCCAAAAGCAGCACTGCCAGCAGAAAACAAAGCGCTAGAGGCGATCAAACAATTGCAACAAGCCGACCGAATCTACCTGCACAAAGCCGCTTTCACACCGCCGGCGATTAAAGAAGAAAAACGTTTGAGTGGTGATGTCGTTGATGTGCGAAGTCAGCAACGAAAGCAAGCTTTGTTTGATGATCCAGTGACACCGCAGTTGAAAGAATTACTGTTGGCGTTGGGTACTGGTGCCGCATTGCCAGCATTATGGACGCAAGATGCGCGTCGATTCATCGCACAACAATTGCCTATTGATAGTCAGCGCCTGCAAGCACAGGCTGCGGTGCAAGATGTCGCCGAGGGCTGTCAGCCATGTCGCGCGGTATTGGCGGCTTGGTTGCGCCAAGGGATACAAGCCGACACCATGCGGCTGCAAGCGCGACCTGTCTTTAAGGCGAATAAACCGAGCCAGTTTGAACAGCGTTGGGAATCGAGTCGGCCGATTAGTGCACCAACCAGTGCACCCACTAGCGGAGGATCGCCGTGATCACGATAGCCCCAATCTCGACGCTGAACCTCTTGTTCTTGCTGCTGTTGATCTTGACCGCCTTAGGGTCTGCCTTTTTATACTGGCGCAAAGCCCGCAAACTCGATGCCATCTTGGTGCTGTGTGCGGCTTTACCTCTGATGGTGCTCTTGTTGCAAGTGCGCATTGAACAAGACACTGCCCGCAGTTTTCTACTCGATAGTCGCAAAACGTCGCTCTCTGTGAGTGAATTACAGTCGGCATTGAAAACTTCGGGTGAGTTGGTATTGCAAGGGGATGGCTTGTTTGCCAGCCAGTGGCAAGACTTACCAGCCAAAAAATTGCTTTGGCAACGCGATACCATCCCAGCCGGCGAGATTTTGCAGTTGCAGTTTCCGCAGCAGCTCGCATATGGACGCCCGTTTCAACTGCGTGTGGAGCGCCGACAAAACAAAGATCCTTGGCGAGTGCAATTATTAGCAGCCAATCAGCAAATTCTCGCCGAACAAAAAAGCACAGAAAAAGCAGTGACCTTGAGTTGGTTGCCACCTGTCGCCGAGCGTTTGGTGTTACAAGCACGCGTCTTGGATGCAGCCGATCGCGTGATAGGTCAGGGGCCGATTCCGGTCGAGATCATCAATGCAGCGCCGCTACAAGTGCAGGGGCGTTTTACCGCTGCCTCATTTGATCTGCAGGCGCTCAATACCTTGCTGATTCAAAGCGATGCGGTGTTGGATAGTCAAACACAATTAGGCAAAGGAATACAGCGAAAAGAAGATCCCCGTCTGAGCATGGACAAACCCAATTTGTATCTACAAGACGCCGCCATATTTGAGCAATTGAGCGCGCCTGCCCGCCGTCAGTTATTGGAGCAAATCGCTACCGGTGCGACATTGCTGATCGTCGGTGCAAATGCGCAACAGCCCGCCGTGTGGTCATCTGCTGTTGGCCTGCGTTTGCGGCAGGCCGAGCCAGTTGAGGTATCGACTGCACAAGGACTGACATTAAGCACGACAGATTTGACACCGATGAGTACGACCAATAGCCCGTGGCGCCTTTTGCAAGAGGAGGCAGGCGGGCCTAGCCTGCTGGCGCAACGAGACTGGCAAAGAGGAAAAATCGTGTGGCTGGCGGTCAGCAATTGGCATCAGATGATGATTAGCGAACCGCAAAAATTAAAAGCATGGTGGCAAACAATATTGGATGCGGGTGAAGTCAGTAGCACACAGCCATGGCAACTGGAGGTAGATAGATCTGGGCAAACCATGTCCTTGGTGGGACAGCGGATCGCCTTGTGCGGTCGTGGTTTAGAAAGCCGAATGTTAAGGCTACCAGCAGACAATGCAGAGCAGGGCAATCGCTTGCAGATGCAGCCTGTTAGCTATCGTGCCGAAGCGCATTGTGTTGCGTGGTGGCCAGCCAGTGCTGGTTGGCATCAATGGGAAACAGATCAGGAAGATGTGATCGCGAAAGACATGCAGCAGGCGCAAGGCGCAGTTTATGTCTACGACAAAAAGGATTGGCCAACTTGGCAGCGTCATCAAAAACAAAGGGCAACTGAACAATACCTCCAACGCTTACCAGAAGCTGTTGAAAAATACCGTCCAAACTTAGTGATCTGGCCTTTTGTTTTACTCAGTATGCTGGCTTTTTTATGTTTATGGTGGCGTGAACAGCGAGCATAAGTGCTCATAGGTGATCATAAAAGAGAGCAAAAAAAACGGCGTTCAGTTTAGTGCTGAACGCCGTTCTTCCTATTTACAAGCTATTGCTAACTGTTGGCAATATCCAAATTATGGCTTGGAGTATGTCATCGTGTATGCACCGACACCAGAGTAATTCACGACACGATAGCGATAGTAACCTGCTGTGCCGCTGTAGTTGATAGACTCGCTTGAAGTCGCACCTTCGCTGAGGGCAACTTGCGCCCATGTGCTGCCGTTCCATTTATCCAGATAAATATCAAAGTCGGTACCTGCAGGACCAGTCAGGCAAACCTTGTGAGCACCTGATACTGTGGATTGATAGAAACTTCCGCCAGGTTGAATCTGGCTTTGGCCGGTCGCACCTGTGAAGCTACCTTGGACAGCCGTTCCAGAGCAGGCGCCTGATGTGACTGTCACCGATTTGTTGATACTATTGGTAGCACCGTTGTTATCGGTTGCTGTCAGTGTGACTGTATAAGTACCGGCAGCAGTATAAGTTTTGCTCGGGTTTTGTACAGTGCTGCTAGTCGAATCACCAAAATTCCAACTACGTGAAGCAATCGTCCCATCGGCGTCTGTACTACTATCGCTAAAATTCACTGTTAGGCCTGAGATGCTGGAAGTAAAGTTTGCTACCGGAGCTTGATTTGCTGCAGTGACAGTAACCGCTTTCGTCATCGTATTGGTCGCACCACGATCATCTGTCACTGTCAACGCCACATTGTAAGTACCTGCAGCAGTATAAGTTTTGCTCGGATTTTGCAAAGTGCTGGTGGTAGTGTCGCCAAAATTCCAAGAATAGGATGCGATAGAACCATCAGAGTCTGTACTTGAGCTGGTGAAGACAACATTCAATAAATTTGTCGTCGAACTAAAGTTAGCGACTGGTGGCACGTTGTTGGAACCTGATAAGCTGACCTTCCAAGCGCCACGTGCGTAGGTTGCCGCTACCATCGTGTGTGGACTGCTACTGATTTCCAAATCCTGCACAATCACGCCCAACGGTAACCCCGTGTTGAATGGTACGAAGTTATCACCACCATCGCTACTTTCATAGGCACCAATATCAGTACCGACGAAAATACGTTGGGTGTTGAGAGGATCAATTGCTACCGTGTGCGCTGGCACTGCTGGCAAACCGTTACCGATTGCACTCCAGGTATTGCCACCACTGGTAGAACGATATAAATGTGTGCCAGTGAAATTGGAACGTGTTGCAAATACCCGCAAATTATTGTTTGGATCTATCGCGATATCAGAAATACGACCTGCTGCAATATTGCCAGTAACATCTGTCAAAGTCGCATTGGCAACGCCCGCATTGCTGCTGTAGAAGACCTTACCACCTGATGTACCGACGTAGAGAACATAGCTAGAGCCAGATTGCTTAGGCGTCAGAACCGAGGCTGCACTACCCAATGCGCCAGTGAGTTTAGACCAACTAAAGGCGCTTGCTGATGTGGTGCCCACGTAGACGGCGTCGGATGCGGTCCATACTTTAGTGCCGGCCGTTGCTAATGGTGTGACCCATGGGAAATTGTTTGAAGATGTAATTCCACTGGTGCTCAGGCTACTAAAGCTGTTGGCGCCGCCGCCAGTAGTGGAGCGAACAATCGAAGGAAAGCCGCCATTCGGATAGCTAGTCTGTAACACCACATTAGGATTGGATGGATCAACCGCATTCATAAAGCCATCGCCGCTGGCATAAGTTAAACCCCAAACCGTACTAGTCGTACGACCTGATGAGGAATTATCTTGTGCGCCACCGAACATCTTGTCGCCGTTGGAGAAATCGACTGCGATGTCATAGAACTGGGTTACATTCAAATTAGCATTCATGTTGACGTAGTTGGTACCGCCATCATCACTACGCCAAATACCACCGTCAGTACCTACCCAGAAACGATTTGGATTGTTTTTAGACCAAACTAAGACATGCGTATCTTGGTGAACTTTTTGACCTGTGCCCCAAGTTGCAGTCAGATAGCTCAAATTCGTTCCACCGTTGGTTGACACCGCAAAACGGATACTACCGACCAGAATTTTATTCGGATCTGTTGCATTGACAGCGATGGCTTGGTTGTAAGTACATTGGCCCTCGCATGCAGCAGTATTGACCGAAGTCCAGCTAGTTCCGCCGTTGGTTGTCTTGAATAATTTACTGCCGTTGAGTGCGTACAAGATGGCAGGATTACTTGGTGCCATAGCGATACGTACGCGACCTGTCGCTGCGGAGATGCCTGAGCTAGCGTTAGTCCAAGTTGCGCCACCGTCGGTGGTTTTGAATACGCCAGTACCTTGTACAGATGCATAAGCGGTGTTGGTACCTGGTGCAAAAACGATGTCTTCTACTTTGCCAGACAACACTTTAGTCCAGCTGCTACCACCATTCGCGCTGCGGAAAACCCCGCCATTAGATAATTGTCCAGAGGCATCGCAAGCACCGAAACCACCTGCCAAAACTTGATTGCTGTTGGTGGAGGAGATGGCGACACTATTGACGATGCTGAGTGGCATATTGGTGGTGCCGCTACCATTCATGTTGGTCCAGGATAGACCGCCA
>JAYVHZ010000415.1:0-10398 GCA_043770645.1 Undibacterium sp.
GTCGCTTGCGCTTTTTGTCTGCTTCGTTAGACCTACAATCTATGAGACACATCCAAAAATAATCAAACGCAATTCGAGTTTAATAAGGATGGAAACAAATTGTCTTTCTCTGGATGTTCGGGTATGTTTTCATTTTGTAAAATCAAATCACGTTAGAACGCAAGTCATGGCCTACGCACTGCACATAGAACGCCCTCATTCAGAACTCACACTTGACGAATGGGTTGCTGCTGTTAAACGCCAAAATGAACTCAAATTGCTAGCCGAAGAAAAGCTTGAAATGCAAAACCCCAGAACAAGGGAAGTCGTTGCTATTTCTACAGGCCCTGGCGATGTTGCGGTTCTATTCCAATCTAAAGGCTTTTTAGGATTTGGTCGCACCAAAGAATGGCACACTTGCATCCAGTTTTCCAAAGGCAAAGCAACATTCTCTGCAACCCCAGACATTGAATTGCCTACAAATCCATTGCGTGTCGCCGTGTCTAAACTTGCCAAGGAATTGAATGCAAAGATTGTGGGTGATGAAGGAGAAATTTATGAGTGGTAAGCCTTCTAGCATTGCTGTCAAAGCTGTTTCAACCTCCGGCTTACATTGGACGTACCGCAAGCAGGTCGCGCTTTACCTAAAGCGTTGTATCTCGCAAACAAACCTCGCAGTGACACCAATAATTGGACAACACAATGACTGACCTTGAATCCGTCGTCAAAGAACTCCGAGCGATCATGCTTCCCTATGCCAAGAAGCTTGTTTCAAGCAAAGATGATGCGACCGAATTGTATGTGGATACGGCGCACATTCAAACGAACAAGAAGCCACTGTTCTTCGGCGCAGTCCAGATCAAGAAGGCCTACGTCAGTTTCCACTTAATGCCGATCTATGTAAAACCAGAATTATTGGAAGGCCTATCGCCAGAGCTCAAAGCACGAATGCAGGGTAAATCTTGTTTCAACTTCGCAGCATCCAACAAGACGAAATTCAAGGAGCATGCTGTAATCACCAAGGCGGGCTATGCCAGCTACAAGGAACAAGGCTTTGTGTAGCACTGTTGGTCAGGGCATTGAAACGTCATCGGACGATTCAATCTTCTAAGCCTATACGGAAGCAACATAATAATCCTTGCACTTTTTCGATCATTGAACGCTGATGTTTCAGAAGATTTCGTTGATAAATGAAAGCGTCAAAACCTACCTCCGATCACCTGACACGATTCGCAACGAGCTATTGGTACATTTCAAATTTAGCGTATAAAAATGTATGGAAAAACGAAGTGATTACACATCACCTGCATTTTTTGTCTGTTCAGTTAAACCTAGTATTTATCAGGCACATCGAAGAGCAATCAAACACCGAGCGAGTTCAAAAGAATTGAAACAAATTGTTTTTCTATCGATGTTCGGGTATGTTTGCATTCTTTGAAATTAAATCACCTTATCTGCTAGGAAGGATGCGCTCGTGAGTTCGCTCTTGATTGAAGGCTACACATCTGACGAGATTCTCGCACTTTCAAATGAGGAGTTGAATGGCATCATCTTGCGTGACGAGCCTCTTGTTTTTCGTGCTGGAACGGCGAACATGCTTGGAAAGTTTCACGTTGAAGAACGAACCTTGGTAATGGAACTTGCGCACATTGACGGAGGCGGAGAAGGTGCGCTGCCTGCATTAGCGTCCTTAGCCCGACGATACGCGATACGCGAGGAGTTGGACGCCATTGAGTGGCGGGTTCATGCAGTTCATTGCGCAAAGCCCAATATGAAGCTACGGCGACTTCTTGAACGTCGCGGCTTCCAGGTGCGCACAATAGCCGAGGTCGGCGAGTGTTACTTCTTAAAGACGCCAGTGTAGCGCCAAACAACATAACATTCGAAAATGACGCGCGAGTAATGCTGCCCGCTACTTTTCTGATTGTTCTTTTCTTGATGTTCGGCTATTTTTGCATTTTTGAAATTCAAATCACATTAAAAGTCATATGATTAAGCGATCCGTGAATTGGGGTGCGATTACTTATGGATTCGTGCACCTGGCGATTTCGTTTGCAATAATTTTCCTTTTGCCCACTCAACTATTTTTGTTTTCATCTAGAACAAATTTTGATTGGACCTTTCAGGGTCTTGCTTTGATATTTGGCGAGTATGGTGCACGTTATTTCGTTGCCCTGCCGTTTCTGCTTATGAGTTTTTATTCTTTTAAACGAGTCTTTAGCGACCAAAGAGAAAGTACAAAATCTATTTTTCCGTCTCGCCTCAGGGGCAGAAAATCTCGTGTAAAGGATAAGATGAAATGATTAGCCAAATGACTTCTAACTAGATAGTTGATCGGACTGGCTGATTTACGGCTCAGTCTTTTATAAATTTGTGGACGGCCAGTCGTTCACCTTTTCCTTAGGTCTCACATGCAACAAGACGTTTGGGGTTTATTCCACGATGGCATCCTTGCCAAAATTAATGGAGGTGTGCCTGGGGATCTGACGATTCAACTTCAGATCGAATACCTCCGAGACGAGTTCGACGAAGACGGCGACTGCTTCATTGTTGAACTCGGTTCTTGCACTAAGTTTAAGTACAGCGAGTACGAAGCGGAGCCAACCGAGGATCTGCAGGAAATTCAAAATCGAGAGATCGACGTTCTTTATGTTTCCTCTCAGGATCCGCTGGTGCTTGATTGCTCCGCGGGCGTCTTGGAGCTTGAGTACAAGACAATGCGCGTGGTCTTGCCTTCCGGCCGAGCTGTGACGTACGAGGATCTATTCAATGCGAGCGAAAGGTACTGGAACGCATGGAATGCAAGTGCAAAGAGTAAGACCTAAGTAGTGATCGAAAAGATTCCCGTCGACAAACCGCCGCTAGCGGCTCCGCTTCAATATTGATTACGATTTCAATGGAATATTCCAAGTACATTTCAATCTCAGAAAACAACGGGCAATCTATCCTCACGGTGAACGACTACGAACTATTCGACTTCCTTGATGACTTCTTTGTCGGACAAAACTTACAAGCGGCGTTCGTCTCAAAACAAATCAAAGAAGATGGCTGTGAATTGCACTCTTTCCATTTTGATCCAACGCATACGGCACAATCCATTCATCAAGTTCTTCATAAAATCCAAGCCTCCGAAATCGATCGGATCTGCTCGCTAGACAGATTGGTCATCAATCCATGACTCGGCATCATCAAATTTTTTCTTTAAGTATCATGAAACACTATATTCTTCGCGTCCTATTTCTCTTCTTTACACTCAGTTTTTCGAGCTTGGTTTGGTCACATGATTTAAAGGGGGAATGGAGTCTAAAAATCGAGAATCTACATCGCCAGCCGATCGCAACACTCGATCTTAGATTCACTAAGGAAAAAGCATCTTCCTGTCTCAGCGGCGACTGGTTACGCGTTATCGTCCTGTCCTCAACAACAAAAGATAAGAACTTCTTCCCAGTATCCGACTTGCTTTCCTATTCTATTGAAAAGAACCAATTGACGATTGGACGCACTGATATCTGCGATGGATATCGGATACTAAATGGAGCGTTGAAACGAAAAATAATTCGCGGTGATTATTATTCATTGGGACTAGGTGTTGCTTCACCACTTGGCTACTTTTCTCTGAGGAAAAAGAACTGAGTCTAACCGGTGATAGTTAGCAGAACTGGTTTCAAAATGATGGAAACAAATTGTTTTTTTGATGCTCGGGCATTTCGCCCTCTGGTAAAACTAAATCATTTTATGCGTCAGGCAATATATGAAGTATCGAGATTCCGTCAATTCTTTGGATACCGCAAAGAAAATTTTGAAGGTGAACCATGCGGGTGAGTTTGGGGCGATAAACATCTATCGATCTCAGATTTTAGTATCTAGATTCTTTCGACGTAACTATGTGCCCTTGTTAGAAAGTTTTATGGCCGACGAAAAGCGTCACTTGGATATTTTTTGGACTGAGATTCAGAGAAGAGACGGTATCAAATGTAAGAGCTATTGGCTGTGCGGATTAGGTGGCTGGATAATGGGATTCATATCAGCTGCATTTGGTAAAAGCGGGGTTATGGCTTGTACCCTAGCCGTGGAGTCTGTGGTAGCGAATCACTTACATAATCAACTGATCTATCTTAAGCAAAAAAATGACATCGACGCATATTCAGCGGTAAATTCGATACTGGAAGACGAAGAAAATCATCGAGATATCGGGCAGCAACAAGGCGGGTCAAATATTTTGTACACCCCGTTTCGGTTTGCAATTAGCCTGTTTACAGAAGGTGTAATACGGCTAGGTATGCGATGATCAGTAAATATAGCTCTGCTTTTGCGACAGACCCAAAAATAGACATCCCCTTAAAGTTTACCAATTGACGCGTTCTTCAAATTAGACGTTAAAACCAGGAATCAAAATGAAGTGCATTATTCTAGGCGCTACCGGCTTGGTGGGGCAGCAATTGCTTCAGCAGGCATTGGCCGATCCGCGTGTTGAGCAGGTGATTGCACCGACCCGAAGAGCCATTGCTGTGCATCCAAAATTGCTCAATCCTATCGTCGATTTTGCGCGATTGCCGATGGATGCAGAGTGGTGGCATGCCGATTTGGTGTTGTGTGCTTTAGGTACGACGATGCGGCAAGCTGGGAGTCGGCAAGCTTTTTTTGCAGTGGATCATGATTACGTGATGCAAGCAGCGCAGGCGTGCAAAAAAGCGGGGACGCCAACTTGGGTGTATAACTCGTCGCTTGGTGCCAATGTCAAAGCGCGGTCATTTTATTTACAGGTGAAAGGCCAAATTGAGTCTGACCTTGCGCAACTAGGATTTACCTCACTCGGTATTGTGCGCCCTTCTTTTCTTGACGGTGGCCCTCGCCCAGAAAAACGCATGGGCGAAGCGATCGCGATTCACATTGCTAAATTGATTGCGCCTATTCTTCCCCAACGCTACCGCGCCGTGAGCACCAGCAAAGTGGCTCGTATGATGTGGCAACTCGGTATCGATCAAGCAGCCGGTCTGCGGGTAATCGAATCTGAGCAGATTTATCGACTGCCAGAAAGATAGTCAAAAAATGACCAGATCAAAACTCTTTCGTGCCGCCTGCTAGCTCTTCTTCAATACGCTTACATAAGGTACGCAAAATTTTGACTCTAGCAAAATTTTTGTCGTTGGCCTCGATAAGCGTCCATGGCGCCTCACCTGTGCTAGTGTGATCGATCATGTCGCACACCGCCTGTTGATAGGCGTCCCATTTTTTACGGTTACGCCAATCCTCCGCGGTTATTTTAAAACGCTTGAACGCAATCTCTTCGCGTTCTTTGAAGCGGCGCAACTGCTCTGCTTGACTCACTTGTAGCCAGAATTTGACGACGATGACGCCGGCTTCGCTTAGCTCATGTTCAAAGTCGTTAATCTCGCCGTAAGCCCGTGACCAATCGGCTTGTGTACAAAATCCTTCGACCCGCTCTACCAATACACGACCGTACCAAGTGCGGTCGAATATCGCAAAACGACCTAGGCTTGGGATGTGTCGCCAAAATCGCCATAAATAGGGTTGTTGGCGCTCTTCTTCTGTGGGTGCGGCGACAGGAATGATCTGATATTGGCGGGCATCTAAGGCCGCACTGATTCGTCTGATCGCGCCACCTTTGCCTGCTGCATCGGCACCTTCAAAAGCGCACACCACCGACCGACCTTTAAAGCGTGGGTCGCGCGCCAGCTCGGCTAATTTTGCCTGCCACTGTGCCAATTGTTTTTGATAGGCGCGATCTGCGAGTGACTGCGTCAAATCTAATGCTGACAATACCGAACGAAGATTGATCGTACGAGGCTGAGACGACATGGGTAGGTCTTCTACCTCTATCGCTACTGTATTTTTTATCGTCGCCAATTTGGCGCGAATCGCATCGAGTAAGGTCTGGCCGACAGTTAAATAACGGTAGCGGTCGTCTGTACCTTCGACGATGATCCATGGCGCGGCGGCGCTGCTCGTCATTCTGAGCATGTGCCCTGAGACCTTCTGTAATTTGTCGTAAGTTTTTAACCGATCCCAATTCCATTTAGTCACCCGCCAGGCGGTGCGAGGATTACTTTCTAATTCTTTTAGGCGTTGCTTTTGTCCTTCGTAGGTCAGATGAAACCAAAATTTCAACACCAAAGCCCCTTCGTTGATCAGCATATTTTCGAAGCGATTGATTCTATCGATCTGCGCATCGAGCTCGATTTTCGACATACGACCGGCAAGTCGTTGTCCAATTGGGTCAGAATACCAAGAACCGGCAAAGATACCAATTCTGCCCTTGGGCGGCAGCGAGCGCCAAAACCGCCACATCGCCGGGCGACCGCGCTCTTCGTCGGTTGGCTGCGAAAAAGCGACGGTAGAAATGAACCGGGCATCCATCCATTCATATAAGACATTGATGGTTTCCCCCTTGCCAGCGCCATCTTGGCCACTAATCAATAACACGACGGGAAATTTCCCGTGTTTGAATAATTCAATTTGCGCATTGAGTAAGTCTGCTCGTAAAGTCGGCACTAATTTCTTATATTTTCCCTTGCTGACTTTATGCCCTAATTCTGCTGATTCAAACATGATGTTACCTCTAATTGAAATACATTCTCATGAACAGACAACCGACTTAACCAGGTATCTGATAAGCATCTTCAAGGAACAATTTAAGACAAGCGTCGACCACAATAGCGTCATAAAAAATTCCGCGATTTTTGCGAATCTCTTCGAGTGCGGCATCAATCCCTAAGCCAGGGCGATAAGGGCGATGTGAGGTCATGGATTCAACCACGTCGGCGACCGCGATAATGCGTGCCTCCAACAAAATTTGATCACCACGCAGACCGAGTGGGTAGCCGCTACCGTCCATACGCTCATGGTGCTGGTAGGCCACTTGGGCAATTGGCCATGGGAACTCGATGTTCTTTAAGATGTTGTAGCCAGTCTGCGCATGCTCTTTCACCAGCGCCATTTCAATATTGCTTAAGCGGGATGGTTTAGAGAGAATTTCTGCGGGAACGCTAATTTTTCCGACATCATGCACCATGCCCGCTAAGCGTAAGCCTTGGACGACATCAGCCGATAGACCCATAGCCAGGCCAATATCACCAGCAATCATCCCTACGCGTTTTTCATGTCCTGCGGTGTAGGGATCACGCTGCTCTACCATTAGCGACACCGCCTCCAAAGTTCCCTCAGTCGCATGCTCCAACAGCGAAATGTAATGCGCAATCTCGGCTTGACTGCGCACACGTTCGCTAATATCTTGCGCCATCCCCAAGATGGCAGGTACGCCATCAAATTCAACACTCACTTCTTGCAAACCGAGTTCGATCAAGCTGCCATCTTTGCGCTTGCCGTGTAAGGTATAGTTTCCGGTTTTTCCATCGTTGGCCAATGTCTCGTGGGCATGTTCAGCAATATTAAGGTCTTCGCGCGCTATGATGGCATTGAGAAAGACGCCGACCAGTTCTGCTTTTTGGTAGCCGAGAATTTCTTCAAACCGTGGGTTCGCATAACTAATCTGACCCAAAGAACTTAAATAAATGCCTATCGGGGACAATTCAATCAGCATACGGAAACGATGCTCATTTTTTATTACTTCATTCATCAGGGTATGGCCGAGTTCGCGCGCCTGCAATAGATCAATTCCGTGCGCTAACTCGGCCGCCATTTCCTCTAGCAAGTTAACTTCGTCATCGTCAAAACTAGCGCCGTCGCTTGCATAAATACTCAAGGCACCAAAATTTATATCATTGACGATCAGCGGCAAGGCGATTGCGGCATTAAACCCATTGTCCGCAGCGGCTTTAAGCCAGCGGTTAAAACGCGGGTCAGCTTGTATATTTCTAGCGATCACTGTCTGACCTGTACGAATTGCACTACCCGTTGGGCCGCGTCCTGCCTCGTTATCAGCCCAAGTAAGATGGAGATTTGAAAGATAATTTTTATTATCACCCGCACTCGCCAGCGGGCGGACTTTTTTTTCCTCATCAAGTTCCGACGCTCCTATCCATGCCATCCGATAACCGGTGCGTTCAATGAGTACCGTACAAGTATCCCTTAGTAGCGTGTCTAAGGTTTTTGCGGTTGATATGACATTACTACAGGCGCGTAAGGCTTCCAGTGCGCGGTTGCGATGGTGCAGTGACAGCTCCAATTTCTTGCGCTCACTGATATCACGAATAAAACACTGACGGTAGACTTTGCCATCCACAGCGAGCCAATTCGAACTGATCTCTACAGGGAAGCAATTGCCCTCACTATCTTGATGTTTGGCTTCGATGAGGGAACTACTAATGCTGATCGCGTCCAGCCATACTTTGGTCTGCAAATCTCGCTCAGTTTGGTAAAACAGATCACGCATATTTAAGCGTTGCAGCGCTGAAGCGGGATATCCATACATGCTCAATGCGGCCTGATTCGTTTCAATGATATTGTGATTCTCATCAATAAGAATCAAACCATCACGGGCACTTTCTAATATGTTGACATAATGGAGCGTTAAAGCATCGTGCTGTACACGCTTTTGATCCAGCTCGATTAACATCGCATTGAGCTGGAAGGCGACTCCGTCAATTTCGGTCGAGCCAGATACCTGCAGTGATTTTATCTCTCCCGCGCCGATAGCTCGCGCCGATCTCGCCAGGTCGCGAATCGGACTAGCAATCGTTTCCGAGAAGCGCCAAGCAATCGTCAGAGCAAGCGATAAACAAGCGATAAAGTAGAGTAAGCCAAATCCCAAGTTTCTTTGTAAGGTTCCAGATATCTTTGATTCAGGCTCTCCAACCATCACATACCAGCCAACTGTTGACACCCAACGTTGCGCATAGATCATCTGTCTGCCATCAAGCAGTTTGACATGCACGATTTGATTCAACTCTTTACGTGGAATATTTTTGGCGTAATTGCTTGCCTCACTGCCAACCCAGCGTGCGTCGTCTGTCCCATGCAACAAATCGATGCCCTGTCTATCGATAACAAAAACATCAAGCCCATCGGGAATATTGAACATCAATATTTTATTCAACTCGAATAAATCAATCGTAAAAGAGAAAAACCGAGATGCCCGATTGGACTTACTGAACGGATAGATCATGACTATCTGTGGGCGACCGTTTGTCTGATCAACATACAAAGAACTCAGGACTAGATCCTTGTTCAGTTTGCGCTGCTCTATTAAGGCTCGAATAGGCGCTGCGCCATCGTTAATAGGTGCAAAAGAATTGGTGACCTCACCACCCTCACGATGCAAAGCGATGTTGGATAAATGCGGATGTAAGCGCATAAACTGCTGAGAATTAAAGGCGCTTTTAATTTCGCCATCATCGTCTACCATTTCTTCCGCAGTCATTTTGATCAAGCGTTGCAGCTCGCCCATTTCGGACTTGGCATGAGCTTCGATATTGCCAGCGACCAAATTGAGCGCTTTGAACGATGCTTCACGTAAATCGTTTTGGTTGGCGTTGAGCTGCCAAACGCCGATCAAGGCAAATGGCAGTAGCGACAGACAAGCGAGTAACATTAACCATGCTCGGATTGACCAATGGCTAGCCTTTATCGGTTTAAAGATCCCCAAATTGAGCTTAACCATAGTAGAGATGTGGGAAGTGAAGAGATCAAATTAATATACACGCAATTGAAATATTTTCCAAAGGAAAGCTTTTTCAAATAGGCAAGTCTCAATAAAATAACAAAGACTTTGGCATATCCATAGCCAATCTCGTACTGGGTTTCAGCTTTTCGACCATCGCCAAAATTCCATTTTGGGCGAGCCTCGAAAAGTATAAGGATTAGCTAGATTACTGCTGAGCATAGCGAAGCCCAACATAGGGCTTGTGTTGCATAAGCCAAGCTGGGCTTACCAGCCCAGCCTAAGAAACTACGAAACTTGCGTAGGTTGGTGCTGAGCGAAGCGATGCCCGACAAAGAGTTTCCGTCACCTGACTCGTGCTGGGCTTGGCAACCCAGCCTACGAAACTACGAAACTTGCGTAGGTTGGTGCTGAGCGAAGCGAAGCCCAACAAAGACTTTCCGTCACTCAACTCATGCTGGGCTTCGCAGCCCAGCCTACGAAACTACGAAACTTACGTAGGTTGGTGCTGAGCGAAGCGAAGCCCGACAAAGAGTTTCCGTCACCTGACTCGTGCTGGGCTTGGCAACCTAGCCTACGAGACCACAAGAATCGCGTAGGTTGGTGCTGAGCGAAGCGAAGCCCAACATCAATCGTCTAGCGGGGCCAATGCTGGGTTTGGCAGCCCAACCTAGCAAATCTAACTCAAGTTTTAAACTGCGCTTGTTTCAACGCCAACCCAGAAAATGCTTCAATCAAAGGATTGTTTTCATTCTTGGATCGCACCAGTAGCAATGAGGTCATAGCATCACTATCAGATAAAGGTCGATAGCAAACGCCTTCCATCTGCAAGCGAACAA
>JAYVHZ010000416.1:0-9137 GCA_043770645.1 Undibacterium sp.
TACCGATGGGCGCTTATATAAACGACAGCGGTGGTGCTTGGGTTTTTGTGGTCGATCAAAGTGGACAGAGCGCGGAAAAACGCACGATCAAAATTGGACAGCGTAGCAATCGACAAGTGGAAATTCTCGATGGTATTAAGGTCGGTGACAAGGTCGTGATTTCCGGTTATGAACAGTATCAAACCGTAAAAAATCTCAATATAAACTAGTGCAATCATTCACTAATAAATCAGGAAAAGACTATGCTCAATTTAAAACAAGTTAGCAAAATTCATCTTACTGGTGATATTCAAACCACCGCTTTGGATAACATCAATCTTGATATCAATGCGGGCGAATACCTCGCCATCACTGGTCCATCGGGATGTGGTAAATCGACCTTACTGGGATTGGTCGGTTTGCTCGATGTCCCTACCTCGGGTGATTACTATTTCGAAGGCCAAAATGTCGCAGGCTACTCCGAGGCGAAGTTGAATCAGTTACGGCGTGGGCGAATCGGGTTTATCTTTCAAAGTTTTAATTTGATCGAAGAACTCTCCGTATTCGAAAACGTAGAGCTGGCATTGGAATACACAGGTATGCCCAGCAAAGATCGTCGTGAAAAAGTCGCCGCGATGCTAGAAAAATTGAGCATCACACACCGCGCCAAACATAGACCATCGCAGCTCTCCGGTGGACAACAACAACGTGTCGCCATCGCCCGTGCCTTAGTCGCCAATCCCGCCCTTTTGCTCGCCGATGAACCAACCGGTAATCTCGATACCGCTCACGGCGACGAAGTGATGCGCCTGCTCAGAAAAATCAATGAAGAAGGCACCACAGTCGTGATGGTCACCCACTCCCCAGCACACGCCGCCCAAGCTTCCCGCACCATCAATTTGCTTGATGGACGCATCGTGGTTGATGCACTACAGGCAGCGTAGCGAACGAAGCAACGTCGTTGTGATTAACAATAGCGTTATCGCGTGCAGGACTAAAAATTGGGAGCAAAAAATGAAAATAAGGGACTTAAAAATTGCCTGGCGTATTTTGCTAAAACAGCCTGCTCATTCACTCGTCGTTTTTCTGGGATTGAGTGTGAGTTTTTGTGTGTGTTTTTTGTTGCTCGGTTATGCAAAATATTCGTTTGAATATGATGCACATGTGCCAGATGCGAAGCGGATTTTTTTGGTCAAACATAAGTTGAATGTGATTGGAAACCCAGCTTGGGTAGATTTTAGCGTTTGGCCGCTCAAGGAGTCTCTCAGTCAAAGTGGAATCCCTCACCGGCTTACGTCTATAGACAGGAAAATTCGAAGTGTCATCATCGATACAAACATAAAGCATGAGATTTTGATCGCTAGTGTTAATGCGAACTTTCCCGATATGTTTGCTATCAAAGTGTTGCAAGGCGATCTGAAATCGACACTCGCAAAGCCCGATACGATCGCACTCAGTGCCAAAACAGCGGCTACATTTTTTGGTGATAAGAGTGTGATCGGTAGCCGCCTACAAATGGATGGCAAAACCTATTTCGTCGGCGCTGTCATACAAGATGTGCCGAGTAATGCTACTTTTGGATTTGACGCACTCAAAGGTTCGGAAGAAGGGTATGGTCGCGCCTATGTTCAGGTGCCAGACAATATCGATGTACGGATGGTGGAAAAACATATTCAGGAGATAGCAGATAGATCTCCTTTCTTTGAGGATGTCATTAAACGGATATACCCTACACACGCACAAAACTTAGGTAATAAGAAAGCGATAGAAATTCGTTTAACCAGTCTTGCTGACGCCTACTTTGACCAAGACTTGGGCGTACTAAAATATGTTGTTCGTGGCGATCGACGTATCGTACTTGCGCTCGGCGCAGTATCGTTGTTGATCGTATTTTTGGCGACCACAAGTTTTATTAACTTGAGTGTGGCACGTACATTGCGCAGACAGCGAGAGATTGGTGTCTATAAAATGTTGGGGTTTAGTCGAGCGCAAATCATTGCGCAATTTGTGACTGAATCTCTGACTTTGAGTGTCGCAGCAACCGGTTTGGGTTTGTTCTTGGCGTGGCTGATCTTGCCGCTATTTTCTGAGCTGATGAATCGTCAATTAGGAGACTTATTTTCTTCAACTAATTTGGCGCTGAGTTTAGTTTTTAGCATATTGGTCGGGCTTTTGATGAGTGTTTATCCTACTTGGCTCGCGCTGGGTGTGAACGCGCAACAAGCGTTGGCGGGGCGTGGCACTAGTGAAAGTCTAGCAGGTGCGCGGCTGCGTCGAAGCCTGACCATACTTCAGTTTGCCACCGCCATGGCCTTTGGTGCTGTGTCGCTGGCGATCGCTTGGCAGACCTATTATTCAACCAAAACGAATTTAGGTTTTGAGCCTGACAATCTATTGGTCTTGAAATTGAGAAAGCCGATCCGCGAGACTGAGAGCAGTAGCTTTCGCGATGCGTTATTGCGACTGCCTCACGTTAGGGATGTCGCGGTTTCATTTCGTCCCGTTGGGCGAGATGACGTTGGTAGCTTTAGTGCTTATCGCGCGCCTAACGGTAACTATATTCTGCCAACGTATGAGGGGGTATCACTTAATTTTTTCTCAGTACATGGCGTAAAAATCTTGGCTGGACGCGGGTTTGATCCCAAACTGGATGCCCCAGAAAACGCGAAGAAAGTTATCTTTAATCATGCCGCAATCAATGCGTTAGGCTTCGCTTCACCACAAGCCGCGATTGGGCAGTTTGTAGTCGACACGAATGATGTTCCCGAATCCGTGCAGATTGTTGGAGTTGTGTCTGATCTCCGATATCGAAGTGCACATGATAGCGAGGTGCCTCGTAGTTTTGATCCTTCATTGTGGCCATATACTCTAGCCATTCAGACTGATGGAAATTTGCCTGATGCGATACTCAGTATCGAGAGTCTATGGCGGTTACATTTCCCTACCGAGACTTTTGACATCACAACCAGCACCAGCCTCATCGCACAAAACTACGAAGAAGATTTACGCATGAGCAAACTCTTGATCATCGCTGCGATTTTGTCCTTAGCGATTGCCGCATTTGGTATTTACGTGCTCTCTGCTTACAGCGTACAAAGACGGTTTCAGGAAATTGCGATACGCAAGATTTATGGGGCTAAGACAAAGTCGATTGCGCTACTACTTGGCAAAGAGTTTGGTTTCATTATGTTGGCAAGTGCGTTGATTGGTTTGCCATTGGGTGCGTTCGCGATTTCACATTACCTCGCCACTTTTGTCGAACGTGCGCCAATTGGTGGTTGGACTTTGTTATTCGCTTTATGCGTCGCGCTGTTGATTGCGTTGGCATCGAGTTTGCGTCATGCCTTGTTGGCGATGCGTATTTCGCCGGTGGTAGCGCTCAGAGATTGAGGACTAGGTTCATATTGTAGGGCGGGTGAAACCCGCGCCGCCTATCCACCAAAACTTCTAAACAGCTAAAGTATTCGCCCATTTTTTTGCCATTAAAATTAGAATGAAAATCAGAGACTTAAAAATCGCCTGGCGTATTTTATTGAAACAGCCCGCACATTCGCTCATCGTTTTTTTTGGATTGAGCGTGAGTTTTTGTGTGTGTTTTTTGTTGCTGGGCTATGCGAAATTTTCGTTTGAATATGATGCGCATGTGCCGGATGCGAAGCGGATTTTTTTGGTGAAGCATAGATTGAATTTGCTTGCCAATCCAGATTGGGTAGACTTTAACGTTTGGCCATTGGAAGAGCAACTGGGGCAAAGTGGATTACCTCACAGTCTGGCTTTTGTCGAATTAAAGAAGCAGAGCGTGTCAGTTAATCCTCGCGTTGTGTTCGAGATCGTCATCGCTGATGTGAATGAGAACTTTCCACGTATGTTTGCAGTGAAGGCGCTGCAAGGTGATTTACAAGCGACACTGACTAAGCCAGATGCTATCGCACTCACTGCAAAAACAGCAGCGAGATTATTTGGGTCAAACACCGCCTTAGGAAACCGCTTGGAAATTCAAGGCAAGCTTTACTTTGTCGGCGCGGTGATACAGGATGCGCCGGATAACGCCACAGTAGCGTTCGAGGCGCTCAAGTGGTCTAAGATTAGATATGGTCGGGCTTACATCCAATTGCCTGCGAATACCGACATGAAGGTGATGGAAAAACGCTTGCAAGAAATTGCTGAGCATTCATCACTTTCAGATAATCTCAACAAAATGTTTCCTCCCGAAGCGCGCAGTGCTGAACAAAGAGCAGCGATAGAAATTCGTCTAACCAGCTTAGACGATGCTTATTTTGATCGGGATTTGGACGATTTAGAAAACCTAATTCACGGTAATAAAAAAACCGTGCTTGCATTAGGTGGTGTGTCCTTTTTGATTGTTTTTTTAGCTGCGACCAGTTTTATCAATTTAAGTGTGGCGCGTACATTACGCCGCCAAAAAGAGATCGGCGTATATAAAATATTGGGCTTCAGTCATACACGAATCATTGTGCAATTTGTGACCGAATCATTGTGTCTCAGTTTCGTCGCGACAGGGGTGGGATTATTTTTCGCATGGCTGATCTTGCCTTTGTTTTCAGAGCTCATGAATCGCCAGTTAGGTGATTTATTCAGCGCTACTAACTCAGCATTGAGTGTTCTATTTAGTGTGCTGGTAGGCGTGGTGATGAGTATCTATCCCACTTGGATAGCCTTAGGTGTGAATGCGCATCAGGCGTTAGCGGGGCGTGGTAATAGTGAGAGCGTAGGTGGGGCACGGTTGCGTCAGGGTTTGACGATTTTACAGTTTGCTAGCGCTATAGCGTTTGGTGCGGTGGCGCTGACGATTGCATGGCAAACCTACTATTCGACCAAAGCAAATTTGGGATTTGAACCAGATAATTTATTGGTCATGAAACTTAGAAAACCCATACGCGAGGCCGAAAGTAGTGCATTTTGCGAGGCGATGTTGCGACTTCCTGGGATCAAGGACGTGGCTATTTCGTATCAAGCGGTGGGGCGGAGTCTGAACCCTAATTTCAATTCATTTCGGGCAGAAAACGGCACTCACGTGCTACCTGATTCTGAAGGAGTATCACTCAATTTTTTTGCAGTGAATGGCGTAAAAATGTTGGCTGGGCGCGCCTTTGATCCAAAGATGGATGCACCAGAAAACGCGAAAAAAATTGTCTTGAACCTCGCTGCGATCAAGGCACTTGGTTTTGCTACACCGCAAGCCGCGATTGGTCAGTTTGTCGTTGAAACTGGCAACAATGAAGAGCCGTTACAAATCATTGGTGTCGTGCCAAATTTGCGCTACATCAGTGCACATAAGAGCGAAGTGCCGCGTAGCTTCGCCCCATCGCTGTTGCCAAGTACTCTTACCATTTTGACGGATGGAAATCTGCCAGAGGCTCAAATAAGCATAGAAAAATTATGGCAACAACACTTTCCAAACGAGACATTCGACATCAAAACCAGCACCAGCCTCATCGCACAAAACTACGAAGAAGATTTACGCATGAGCAAACTCTTGATCATCGCTGCGATTTTATCCTTAGCTATCGCCGCATTTGGTATTTACGTGCTGTCTGCTTACAGCGTACAAAGACGGTTTCAGGAAATTGCAATACGAAAAATTTATGGGGCTAGACAAAGTCGATTGCGCTACTACTTGGCAAAGAGTTTGGTTTGATTATGTTAGGTAGTGCCTTGATTGGCTTACCGCTGGGGGCACTTGCTATCTCACATTACCTTGCCAGTTTTGTCGAACGTGCGCCAATTGGTGGTTGGACTTTGTTATTCGCTTTATGCGTCGCGCTGTTGATTGCGCTGGCATCGAGTTTGCGCCACGCTTTGTTGGCAATGCGAATTTCACCGGTGGTGGCGCTCAGGGATTGAGTGGCAAGTTTGCTTTGTAGGGCGGGTGCAACCCGCGCAGCGCAGTTGCTCGGTGGCCGGTCGGCGCGGGTTGCACCCGCCCTACGCAAAAATCACAGCGTAATAAGAAATTTTGCCCCGCCGCTCACGCTCTGGGCATAGCGCACGGTACCGTTGTTGTTCTGTATTAATTGACGGGCGAGCGCAAGTCCTATGCCGCTGCCTTTTTCTTTGGTCGAGAAAAAAGGCGTAAAGAGGTGTGGCAGGTGTTCTTCACTGATACCTTTGCCGTTGTCAACGATCTCGATACATAGCCGCGCGCCGTGAGTTAGCTTGGCGTGAATGTGTAAGCTGGCTTTTTCAATGTTTTCGGTGGCATCGTAGGCGTTCTGAATCAGATTGATGAGCGCTTGTTCCAGCTGCAGAGGATCGACGATGACTTCTATGTTCTCGGGATCGCATACTAACGTAAATGTGCCGCCCCGCTTCGTCCAATCTGGTGCGAACAGGCTTTCCAACTGAGAAAATAGTGTCGGGAGTCGTACGCGTTTGGGATTGGCTGGCGACAGGTTGGTCAGGTCTCGAGTGTGATTAACGAACTCCGATAAACCTGCTGCGCGACGGTGTATCGCTTCTAGAGCGGTTTGTAAATCTTGGTAAATATTACCCGCCTGTGCTTGAGTGAATGCGGCAATCAATAGTTGTTGATGGTTTGCTAGTTCTTCGCTTACCGTGCGAGACAGGGAAGCCACAGGGGTAAGCGAATTGTTGATTTCGTGTATAAGCACGCGCAGCAGTTTTAGCCATGCGTTTTGTGCTTCGAGTTGTAGCTCGCTCTCGACAGGCATCAAGGCGATGAGCTGTTCGCTCGCGCCTTGTACGGTAATCTGGTTGCTGGAGGCCAGCGCGCGTTCTATGCCGCGTTCCGTTTCAAACTCTATGAGTGTGCGTCCTTGCGGCTTTAGTGATTGGAGAGTGCTTAAGAGTAGATCCTTTTCAATGACTCTGCCTGGCGCGAGCAATCGACGCGCATTGGTATTAAGTGCTTGCACAGGCTTATCGCGTTTCAGCGAGAATAGTGCGATAGGTGCGTGTTCTATACGACTTTCATAATCAGACTGCCTTGCTGGATCTGATTGACCTACCCTGTCTCCGGTAGGAAGCGCAGGTGTCTTTTCGATTATGGGCGAGAGACTTAGCCGCATGATTTTCTTGATGGTGACGAGTAATGCAATCATGCTGATGCTGGCGAGTAGTGCACACAGCACCCATGCTCTTGCTTGATCCGACTCTGCTTTATTCGCCTGTAGTAAACCAGCCCAATAAGTGGCGAATCCAAACCCACCCAAGGCCAAAACGGAAATTAGTTGTGCCGTTCTACTTTGGCTGGTCTTGCGTTTGATTGCTTTGATATCAGAGGCCATGTTTTTCGAGCTTCCGATAAAGCGCTGCCCGGCTTAAACCCAGTAGTTTGGCTGCCGCGCTCATATTGCCCGTGGTTTGGTTTAACGCGCTTTGTATCGTGTTTTTTTCGATGATTTCTAGACTCAGTTGTTCTGGTTGTCTGCTTGTGTTGGTGGTTTGGACGCCATCCAGTGTCACCCCAAAGTCTTGTATCTGATAGCTGCTTTCTGTACCTAGTATGACGGCACGTTCACAAGCGTGTTTCAGCTCACGAATATTGCCTTTCCACGCGTGCTGGCAAAGTTGCTTAACAATATCGCTGCTGAGCTGACGCGCAGGCTTGCGGTAAGTCTGCTGATAATGATGGAGGTAGTGCTCCAGTAAAAGTGGAAGATCTTCCGCGTGTTCACGCAAAGCCGGTACGCGCAGAACAATGGTATTTAAACGAAATAGTAGGTCGGTACGAAAACGTGCCGGATTATAGAGTTCAGTCTCTGAAAGATTGGTGGCCGATACGACCCTGACTTGGATTTTCTCCGATTGATTGCTGCCTATTGGCGTTACTTCACGTCGTTCTAATGCCGTCAATAATTTCGCTTGTCCCGCTAAGGGCAAGTTGCCTATCTCATCGAGAAAAATCACACCACCTTGCGCTGCTTGAAAGCGGCCTTGCTTGTCGCTGCGAGCATCGGTGAACGCGCCTTTTTTGTAGCCAAATAGTTCGGACTCTAGCGTTGACTCGGGCAGCGCACCCATATCGACTGCCAAGAATGGCGCTTCTTTACGTGGTGATCCTTGATGTAGGGCTTGTGCTACCAGTTCTTTGCCCACGCCATTTTCGCCGAGAATCAGGACATTGGCTTCAGTAGGCGCGACGCTGTTGATCATATTTCTCAGCGATTGGATCGCATTTGAAATACCTAACAATTGATTGGTGGTATCAGTTTCTTGCGCGGATGATTTGCGTACGATGCTATCGATGATGGCGATTAAACGTGTGTTATCCCAAGGTTTGGTAATGAAGTCAGTGGCGCCCAGTTTTAAAGCAGTCACCGCTAGCGGTACATCGGCATACGCGGTCATCGCAATGACTTTGCATCTTGGATGATGCTCTTGTAACCATTTGAGGAGGGTCAAGCCTTCTTGGCCGTCTGTGTGGCCTTTACTGAAATTAAAATCTAAGAGTACGCAGTCGGGATGATAGTGTTGCAGAATCTCGTGTGCTGCATCTGGCGAATGAGCAACACGGACTTCCGCGTAGTGTCTTTGAAGCAGAAGCCGCGCTGCAGTTGCGACATCGAAGTCGTCATCAATGACGAGTAATTTGGCAGATTGCTGCATGAGTTGTGAGGCTTCAAAGTGAAAGAGGCATTCTATCTCTGCGCGATGGGTGCGACAAGGCGCTTCTTTTGTGGCGATGCTTGATCGCCGAATATTCATTAGTAGAGCGTTAGAACATGATTGAAGTGAGCTTTCGGACATCGCGTGCGTTTTTTCGATTTTGGTTCATTGTTGGGCTTCACTAAGTTCGGCGCCAAGTTAAACAAATTCGTCATATTTTTTAGTGTCAGTCATTGCTTAACCTCGGGGAGTAGCAAATCGCATCACTTTTAAATTTTCTACATTCACACACTTTTCCTGCATAAATATACGCTAAACTGCACATATTACTGATAGTATTCTGTGTATATGAACCCCTCTACCTGCACATTACAGTTGTTTATTGATGGCGCTTGGCGTGATTCCGCTGCGCTTGATTTGACGGGCGACCCGGCGCTGGGGATGGCTGCGTCTACGTATTTAATCTATTTGCCTGAGTTTGCGCTGTCCTACTGGGAGAGGCCGGACGCTGCTGCCTTATCTGTGAATGTGCCGGTTGATTTGCGTAGTTATCCGGGCGAGGCTTGGCC
>JAYVHZ010000417.1:0-9842 GCA_043770645.1 Undibacterium sp.
AGTCGCTTGCAGTGCCAGCACTGTGGCGCGCCTTGACGCCTAGCCCTGCGCCCGTTTTTCCGCATTCGCACTCCCGATTTAAATGTTAACAGGCCCTAGGTAAGTGAGAACGACAAGAAAAGCAACAAAGCATGCACATCGTCGCTTGCCAAGCCGGAGCGATTTGTGGATACTTTGCGCCAGAAAGTGTTAAGGCTTTCGGTAAGCACCATTCCACAAGAAATGTGCTCATCAAAAAAAGAGACAAACCGCCTCCAACGACAAGAGGCGGTGTGAATATGATCAACGTTGCTCAACACAATTGAGCAAGGAGACTTGCATGCCACAAACAGAACCGTTACGTCTACACGTACCGGAACCCACCGGCCGTCCCGGCCAAACTACCGACTTTTCTTATTTGCGACTCTCGCCAGCTGGTGAAGTGCGTCGTCCTGCAATTGATGTTACGCCGGTCGATACGCGAGATATCGCGTATTCGCTGATTCGCGTACTGGATGAGCAAGGCAATGCGGTTGGCCCTTGGGTACCCGACATCAGCATAGACACTTTGCGCGCGGGGATGCGGGCGATGATGAAGACGCGGGTTTTCGATTCGCGTATGTTGATCGCGCAGCGTCAAAAGAAAATGTCCTTCTACATGCAAAGCTTGGGCGAAGAAGCGATTGGTGCCGCGCAAGCGATGGCCTTAAATCGTGACGATATGTGCTTCCCGACTTACCGCCAACAAAGTATTTTGATGGCACGTGATGTGCCTTTGCATGGTTTGATTTGCCAATTGATGTCGAACGAAGGTGATCCACTCAAAGGTCGTCAATTACCGGTCATGTATTCGATCAAAGAAGCGGGCTTCTTTTCGATTTCAGGCAACCTCGCGACGCAATACATACAAGCGGTCGGCTGGGCGATGGCGTCGGCGATTAAGAACGATACCAAGATCGCGTCGGCATGGATAGGCGACGGTGCGACAGCAGAAGCTGACTTTGATACTGCGCTGACTTTCGCGCATGTGTATCACGCACCAGTCATTTTGAACGTGGTGAATAATCAATGGGCAATCTCGACTTTCCAAGCGATTGCTGGTGGTGAGAACACCACTTTCGCGGCGCGTGGCGTCGGTTGTGGCATCGCCTCTTTGCGCGTTGATGGCAATGATTTTCTCGCTGTCTATGCAGCATCCAAATGGGCAGCAGAACGTGCGCGTAGCAATCTTGGCCCAACGCTGATTGAATGGGTGACTTACCGTGCAGGTCCACATTCAACCTCAGACGATCCTTCCAAATATCGTCCGTTGGATGATGCGACTCACTTCCCCTTGGGCGACCCTATCGCTCGTTTAAAACAATACTTGATCAATCAAGGTGCATGGTCAGAACAAGAACATGAAGATACCCAAAAAGAACTAGAGGCGATGGTGGTCGCTGCTCAGAAAGAGGCAGAGAAATTTGGCTCTCTGGCAGATAACCATGTATTTAGTCCCGCAGAAATGTTTGAGGACATCTATGAGCACATGCCTGAGCATTTGCGTCAGCAACGCCAACAATTGGGACTTTAAAGGGAACATGCAATGAGTGACGCATTTAATAACGATATTAAAGGAAAATCCACGCCCATGACCATGATCCAAGCGCTGCGTTCAGCGATGGATGTGATGTTGGAGCGTGACAATAATGTGGTGGTGTTCGGGCAAGACGTTGGCTACTTCGGTGGCGTATTCCGTTGCACCGAAGGTCTGCAAAAAAAGTACGGCAAATCGCGTGTATTTGATGCGCCGATTTCTGAGAGCGGTATCGTCGGCGTGGCGGTCGGTATGGGCGCTTATGGTTTGCGCCCTGTGATCGAAATTCAATTTGCCGATTATATTTACCCCGCCTACGATCAGATCGTGTCAGAAGCGGCGCGTTTGCGTTTCCGCTCGGCTGGCGATTTCACCGCTCCGATGACGATACGTACACCTTGCGGTGGTGGTATCTACGGCGGACAAACGCACAGCCAAAGTCCAGAAGCGGTGTTCACCCACGTCTGCGGTTTGCGCACCGTGATGCCGTCTAATCCTTACGATGCTAAAGGTTTGTTGATTGCTTCGATTGAGAACAACGATCCCGTCATTTTCTTGGAACCTAAGCGTATTTATAACGGCCCATTCAATGGTCACCATGATCAACCGGTTGTGCCCTGGTCTAAACATCCTATGGGCGAAGTACCTGAAGGTTATTACACTGTGCCATTGGAATCGGCCTCCGTGTTCCGCGAAGGTAAAGATCTGACTGTGCTGACCTACGGCACCATGGTTTGGGTATCCGAAGCCGCAGCGGCAGAAAGTGGCGTCGATGCCGAGATTATTGATTTGCGTAGTATTTGGCCTTTGGATTTACCGACCATTTTAGCCTCGGTGAAAAAGACGGGCCGTTGCGTGGTCGTGCATGAAGCGACACGCACTAGCGGCTTTGGTGCTGAATTGACTGCAC
Source organism: Undibacterium sp. (assembly GCA_043770645.1). Lineage (GTDB taxonomy): Bacteria > Pseudomonadota > Gammaproteobacteria > Burkholderiales > Burkholderiaceae_D > Undibacterium. The sequence goes on from JAYVHZ010000417.1 coordinate 2,466, forward strand.
TGGTGCAAGAGCATTGTTTCTACCATCTCGAAGCCCCACTCGAGCGCGTCACAGGTTGGGATACACCCTACCCGCATGCGCAAGAGTGGGATTACTTCCCTGGTCCAGCCCGCGTTGGCGCGGCATTCAAACGTGCGATGGAGAAATAAGATGGGTATTCATGTCATTAAAATGCCGGATATCGGCGAAGGTATTGCAGAAGTTGAGTTGGTCGCGTGGAATGTCAAAGTCGGCGACATGATCACCGAAGATCAGGTCATGGCGGATGTCATGACGGACAAAGCCACCATCGAAATCCCTAGTCCTGTGCATGGCAAGGTGTTGGCACTTGGCGGTGCGGCTGGTCAAGTGATGGCGGTCGGTTCGGAATTGATACGTATTGAAGTTGAAGGTGCTGGCAATGTGGATGCGAATGCAGCGCCGGCGGCGCCTTCTCCAGCAAAGGTTGCACCAGTTGCAGCAGCACCAGCACCAGTTGCGGAGAAACCAAGCGCACCAGCTCCAGTAGCAGCACCTGCAAAAGCACCCGCCGCAGCGGCCTCTTCAGTAGCCAAAACCAGCAGCAGCGTTCCAAGCGCAGCACGCGCCAATGGAGAAAAGCCCATCGCCTCGCCAGCGGTACGCCGCCGTGCTTGGGATCTAGGCGTGGAATTGCAATTCGTTCCTGGCACTGGCGCAGCGGGTCGAATCACCCAAGATGATTTAGATTCCTACGTCGCCCGCGGATCTGCACCAGTCGCTTCTGGCGGCAATAGCTATCGCGAACTGCATGAAGAAACCGCGATTCCCGTCATCGGTCTGCGTCGCAAAATCGCGCAAAAAATGCAAGATGCCAAACGTCGCATTCCACATTTCTCTTACGTCGAAGAAGTCGATGTCACCGAACTGGAAGCCTTACGCACTCAGCTTAATCAAAAGTGGGGCAAAGAGCGCGGCAAACTGAGTTTGTTGCCTCTATTAATGCGTGCGGTCGTTTTGGCAGTACGCGACTATCCGCAAATCAATGCGCGTTACGATGACGAAGCTGGTGTGGTCACACAATTTGGCGCTGTCCATTTAGGCATCGCTGCGCAAACCCCAGCGGGCTTGATGGTGCCAGTGGTACGCCATGCTGAAGCACGTGATCTATGGGCAAATGCGAATGAAATGGGCAGACTGGCAGAAGCGGCACGCACGGGCAAAGCGACGCGTGAAGAATTGTCAGGTTCAACGATTACGATTTCCAGCCTTGGTGCTTTAGGCGGCATCGTGTCGACACCGGTCATCAATTCTCCCGAAGTGGCAATCATCGGGGTGAACAAAATGGTAGAACGCCCAATGATACGCAATGGCCAAGTCGTCGCACGTAAGATGATGAATCTGTCGTCCTCATTCGATCATCGCGTTGTCGATGGTATGGATGCAGCACAGTTTATTCAAACCATACGCGGGTATTTGGAATGCCCGGCTACGCTGTTTATCGATTAATTTACTAAAAGTTTGATTGAATCATAAAGCTTAAACCGCATAGGCGCAGAGTACGCAGAGATTTCTAAATAGCACCTCTGCGAACTCTGCGCCTCTGCGGCTAAAAAGCTTTTCAGTTTTCACTCTACAACCTGATTGTTCTCGGAACACATAATGCAAACACAATCCACAACCCTAGTCGTCATCGGCGGTGGCCCTGGCGGCTACATCGCTGCCATCCGCGCAGCACAATTGGGCATCGCCACCATTTTGATCGAAGGCGATCAACTGGGCGGCACTTGCCTCAACATCGGCTGCATTCCATCCAAAGCGCTAATCCATGCTGCCGAAGAATTTGAAAAAGCCAAACACTACTCGCATGGCTCGGCGATCGGCATACAGGTCAGCGATCCCAGTATCAATATCGCGCAAACTGTTAGCTGGAAAGATGGCATCGTCAAACGTTTAACCACAGGCGTTGGCGCATTATTGAAAAAGAATGGCGCGCAAGTCGTCAAAGGTTGGGCGCAGATTCTCGATGGCAAAACTGTCGCCGTCATGCAAGACGGCAAAGAAGTATCACGCATCACTTGCCAACATTTATTGATCGCTTCTGGCTCCACGCCAGTAGAACTACCTTTTATGCCATTTGGTTCTGGCAGTGGCAAAGTCATCAGCTCGACTGAGGCATTATCTCCCACCGAAATCCCGAAGAAATTAGTCGTGGTTGGCGGTGGCTACATCGGTTTAGAACTAGGCATCGCCTATCGCAAACTCGGTGCAGAAGTCGCAGTCGTCGAGTCCTTAGATCGCATATTGCCTGCTTACGACGAAGACCTGACCAAAGTCGTCAAGACCGCACTCAAACAATTAGGCGTGGAAGTTCATCTCGGTTTAACGGTACAAGGTATGAATGCAACAGGCGATGCCGTGCGTGTAAAAAATGCGGCAGGTGAAGAATCTGAACTCTCCTGCGACAAGGTCTTGGTCGCTGTAGGTCGCCGTCCACGTACGCAAGGTTTTGGACTAGAAAGTTTAATGCTAGACATGAACGGTCGCGCCATCAAAATCGACGATCAATGCCGCACGTCCATGCGTGATGTATGGGCGATCGGCGACGTGGCGGGTGAACCCATGCTCGCACATCGCGCCATGGCACAAGGCGAAATGGTGGCAGAAATCATCGCTGGAAAACGCCGTCATTTCACGCCAGCCTCGATTCCTGCTGTGTGTTTCACAGACCCCGAGTTAGTCGTAGTCGGCAAATCACCGAACGAAGCACAAGCCGCAGGCATCGAGCACATCACAGCCATGTTCCCTTTCGCCGCCAATGGTCGTTCGATGACACTAGAATCCACTGATGGCTTTGTGCGTGTAGTTGCTCGCAAAGACAATCACTTGATACTTGGTTGGCAAGCCGTAGGGAAAGGGGTTTCTGAGTTAAGTGCTGCGTTTGGACTGTCTTTGGAAATGGGTTCCACTTTAGAAGATGTAGCCGGGACTATCCATTCTCATCCAACTCTCGGCGAAGCGGTGCAAGAGGCAGCGCTGCGAGCTTTGGGGCATGCATTGCATATTTAGTATTGCAAGAAAAACTGTTTGGTGTCGACAAGACACCAAACAAGCTGCCACGACAAATCAAATCTTTTCTCCGAGATTCATCAAGCGCAAAATACAAATCGCGCGACTCCCTGTTACGACTCTCCTTGTTATCACTTCGAATTATTTCAAAAATTTTCGCTTGCATTGCGTATTATCGTAGTGATACACTAATTCGCAATGAATTACGATATCCACCCTTCCAGTAGCACACCCATATTTCGCCAGATCATCGATCAGGTGAAACGATTTATCGCGAGCGGACAACTACAGTCCGGGGATACTTTACCATCCGTTCGCACCGTAGCATTGCATCATGCGATCAATCCCATGACGGTCAGTAAGGCGTACAACATGCTGGAGATTGAAGGTGTATTAGTGCGTATGCGTGGTGTAGGCATGGTCGTTGCAGAGCGACGCAATACCGCAAAAGATAAAACCAATCTTGCCATGCCAGCGATGTTAAACGCTGCCCAAGTCGTGCACCAACTCGGCATGGAGAGAACGCAGGCAGTAAAACTATTTGAGCAAGCGCTCAAGACAATTGAGATGGAGAGTAAGAAAAATGCAGACCAAGACTAGCACACAGAGCAAAAATAAGAATGCCGTCACTTGCGAAAATCTGCATTTCTCTTATAACTTTAAATCGATATTGCAAGACGTTAATCTGGCGATTCCTCACGGTGCCGTAGTCGGTTTGATCGGCGCCAATGGCTGCGGTAAATCGACACTATTGCGTTGCCTGGTTGGGCTACAAAGTCCTCAACAAGGTCAGGTGCATTTGTTCGACGTTCCCGCATTAGAAATGGACGACACCGTCCGCGAACGCCTCGGCTTTGTTGCGCAATCGGCTGATTTGTTTCCGTGGATGACCGTTGAAAAGCACATCAAGATGATAGGGCAAGCCTATCCTAAATGGCGTGAGCGACGCGCCTTAGAATTGGCACTGCGCTTACGCTTACCGATGGGACGAGAAGTCAGTCAACTATCGGGAGGCGATCAACAAAAATTGGCAGTGGTTCTTGCGCTGGCACATCAGCCAGACCTCATCATTTTGGATGAACCAGTGTCTAGTCTCGATCCTATGACGCGACGTGATTTCATGCGCTCATTGTTTCAAGATGCGCGATCATTTTTTTCGGATTCCGGCGATGAGGTGAACGATAGCGAGCCTGATTACGCCCCCACCATCATCATCTCCAGCCATTTACTGAGCGACCTAGAACGTGTGGTCTCCCACGTCGCGTTCATGCGCGATGGCCAGATTCAGTTGTTTGAAGAGTGGGATGCGGTTTTGGAATTCATACGCGTCGTGCCGAAATCCCTATTCAAGCTGCCAAAATCGCTTTGCATCGCTGAAAATACCGAACAGCTGATCTTAGACATTCGTACTTTACATAACTGGACTAAGACAAATCCAGCGACTGGTTTTGATATCGACGCCATCATTACAGCGCCAAGCATCAACGGCCTCGATGATCTTTTTATCGCCTTGAATTCTTAATCTGCGATGATAAAAATCATGTCCAATTCAGACACGCCAAAATTCTCATTTACTTATTCCCGTAGCGGCTCCAGCTATCTGGTGAATTTATTCCTCACCTTGCTTGCCGCCGTTTACGCCATATTACTGCTCAATGAGAGTGACAAGCAGTGGTCATTTTATGCGACGATATTTGCCAGCGTATGCCTGTTCAGTTTGATGATAGGCGGCCTAAAATGGGGACGCATTCTGCTAACTGGCGCGCGGGTTTTTCATCACACGCAAACCCCTATCCGTTTGTGGCAAGCCTGGCAGCGCGCCATTTTGACGCGTACAAGCTTGCTTCTGGTTATTGTATTTTCCGCGATCAGCATATTGGAGCTAAGCCATCAAAGTTTATTCCCTACGACAGCCTTATTGGCCATGACCTCATTCAGTTTAGCTTCAGGTTTGTCTTTGTCCTTCGCATTCAACAACTATCTGAATAAGCGATGCTATTTACTACTCTTTGCGGTCGCATCGTATGTGGCGTATGTCGTCTGGGATTCTGGAATTACCCAATGGATAGAGGCATCTTGGGAATGGCATTTACCTGTAATGCTGACATGGCCAATACTATTACTTGGCGCACTGCTGTACTGGAAGAACCCACCAGAGAACAAGGGGAAAGCTTTATTTTTGCAATTGAAGGAACTAGGCTTCATCAGCAAGCTGCGCCACTTCCACTATCGATTTACCCGCCTTGAATCATTGCGTGTCAGGAAAATGAATGGCCCACGAGCGACATCAGGCGAAATATTTGGAAGTGCAGGATTAGTCTGGTTTCTCTTGCTGAGCTCTAATTTTTTGGTGGAATGGCAAGCATCGGTGACCTTAGTTCACTTGATTTTCTTAGTCGCGTTCACTGCATTTTCTAGTTCTTACATCGTGGTAAAAGATCTGCATTGGCGTTTTATACTACTGCCAAACAATTTTCAACAAGGTCGCATTGCCAATCATTTACTTAGATCCAGTGTGAGCTACTACGGATCTTGGGCCTTGATACTGTTTGTTATCTTGTATGGCGCGACCATGTTCTTTGAAATGCCGACGACTTTACATCGCACGACAAACACATCTCTGGCCAGCATCGCCACCTTGCTCATCGAACTAGTCAGTGCGTTCTGCATAGGTCTGGTAATTCGAGGAAGTAAAAAGCCAGCACGCAGCTTGTATTATTTGTTTATGACTTGCTTAGTCATGGCAGCGGCTGTCACCAGCTACTTCTACTTGCAGCAAATGAATCCATTCAAAGCAGCGATCTTTACCATGAATGCAAGTTATGTCATTGGCGTGCTTGCCATCGGCGTTTGCGCTTTGATCTATGCCAATATGCTTTGGACTCGCGAGCGCTTGCTGAAATTTCTGTGAGTGCTATCAAAGGCAAATTACGAGCGACTTACTCCTTTGACCAAATACCGATAAGTACGCTTGTCGACATGAATCGAAACCACGCCTTGCATCACGCAGCTCTGAGTGCTTTGATCAATATTCAGTTTAGCCATCAAGCGCAAACTGTCTTTGGCATACACTAATTGTCGCGTGCCGCTGGCACTGCATAAATCAGTTGGCAAGGCTTGCAAAGCACTCAATTCGGTCGGCACACCTTTGAGCTTGACGACGGCCTTCTTTGCATCTGCGCTTAGCGATAAAATATGCGCCCCTTGCCCTTTGGCGCCCTCATCCTGAGAGAAACTAGCGATACGAAACTCCAAGGGCGATGCCAAGCTTTTTGCCGCATCGGCGTCCAGTTCATGCAGCACCACTTGTTGCGCTTGAACCGTCGTGGCGCATAGTGTTGCGAGTGCGAGTGCTGCGCTTAACTTTATCCCTATTTTACTCATTACATTTCCTTTGACAATTATGTCGACAAGCTTAGACAAGGCTGCGTCAATTCATTCTTGTAGGCCATATCACTTGATATGTCTGACCAGCCTATTGTGGTAAATCATACCTGCTTGACGTCAAACGAGAATTAAAATTTTTTCGCCATAATTTGATTCTGGTCTGAGATTGGCATGGTGTGCGAATTAGCAAATACACCCGGCACGAAACAAGTATTAAATCAACAAAGAAAGTTAATAAGTAATTTATTAAAAAATGTCTCGAAATAATCAATTGTGTATGTGCAACAACTGTTTCATGTTAATCCCTACCAATAGACCTCCTTTTACCAAAATTCAATGCTAAATTAATGCAATACAGAAAGAAAAAAGTAAGATGTATCGCTGGCTTTACATGAAGCCAATATCAATATAGTCTTGGTTTCCATAAAAATAAATCTGCCAAACTGACGAGCATACGAGCATGCCATCATGGACTTCACTAAATCGGTATATTAAGGTACTCCTCGCCTTCGCTCTCTGCTGTCTCTCTGTTTTCGCGAATGCACAAATCATTGGCGCGCCCAATATCTATAACTATGATGGCAAGGTGTATAAAGCACGTAGCCAAAATTGGACTTCAGTCCAAGATCAGCGCGGTGTGCTCTTTTTTGGAAATTCATCGGGCTTAGTAGAATTCGATGGGCAGCGTTGGAAAACCGTATTGACCAATGGCAAGCCCACGGTGAGAGCCTTGGCGATTGCTTCTGACCAAACAATTTATTATGGTTCTATTGGTGATTTTGGTTATTTGGCTACAAATCAAAATGGCAAAGTACATGCCATATCATTGTTGGAAAAAATTCCTGCTGCAGAACGCAATTTTAACGATGTCTGGCAAATCGAGGCGACCTCTCATGGCATCTATTTTTTAACACGAAGTCAAATTTTCCGTTTCTTTCAGGGTCAGGTCACTGTACTTAACGG